>NZ_JBIMJP010000014.1:0-53418 GCF_043674155.1 Streptococcus sp. A23
CCTAACTCTATTATACTACTTTACATATGAAAAAGCCGTTAGAAATACAATTCTAACGACTTTGTCTTCAGTCTGAAGGCTTTACAGAGCCTTTTTTTTGTGTTATACTATTCTTTGTGCGAAATAACAGCAGGGCAAAATGAAGCTCGTCAACAGAAGGTCAGCAAGAAGAGTAATCGTTGCTGTTTCGATGAAGACCTCCTGCACGAATCAGGTTTGCCTAAGACGTTATTTCCTACAATATATTTATTTTATTGAGGAGGACATAACTATGTCACGTTATACAGGACCATCTTGGAAACAAGCTCGTCGTCTTGGCTTGTCATTGACAGGTACAGGTAAAGAATTGGCACGTCGTAACTACGTACCAGGTCAACACGGACCAAACAACCGTTCTAAATTATCAGAATACGGTTTGCAATTGGCTGAGAAACAAAAATTGCGTTTCTCTTACGGTTTGGGTGAAAAACAATTCCGTAACTTGTTCGTACAAGCTACTAAAATCAAACAAGGTACCCTTGGTTTCAACTTCATGCTTCTTTTGGAGCGTCGTTTGGATAACGTAGTTTACCGTCTTGGTTTGGCAACTACTCGTCGTCAAGCACGTCAATTCGTAAACCACGGTCACATCCTTGTTGACGGCAAACGCGTTGATATCCCTTCATACCGTGTTGAAGTTGGTCAAGTTATCTCAGTTCGGGAGAAGTCAATCAAAGTTCCAGCTATCTTGGAAGCAGTTGAAGCTACTCTTGGCCGTCCTGCTTTCGTATCATTCGATGCTGAAAAGCTTGAAGGTTCATTGACTCGCTTGCCAGAGCGCGACGAAATCAACCCAGAAATCAACGAAGCACTTGTCGTAGAATTCTACAACAAAATGCTCTAAGATATTCTATATCTTCAAAGCCCTGTTTATGGGCTTTTTGTGTATGTTTAGGAGGTTCTTATGTGGCGTAAGTATCTTGTCGCTGTCTTGCTGGCAGTCCTGGGGCTTGCTACTATCTGGTTCTTCGTTGGTCAAATTAGTCAACCAGCTGTAGCTGAGTCTGATTATGCAAAGGCAGTAAAAGATTTTCAGGAAATTAGTATTGAGGATTTGGAAGAGAAATTAGGGACGGATGAAGACTTTATTCTCTATATTGGTCGCGAGACTTGTCCTTATTGTCGTGCCTTTGTTCCAAAATTGCATCAGGCTGCTAAGGAAACGGAGATTCCAGTCCTTTACATTGATAGTGAGGAGGATCCAACTGGAAAATTGGAGCTTTTCCGTCAGGCCAGTGGGATTAAAACAGTTCCAAGTCTGACCTATTTTAAGGACGGTAAACTGTCCGCCTTTCTTCAAAAAGGTAGCCAGGCCACTGAAGAAGAAATCACACAATTTCTGCAATTGCTCTCAGAATAAGTATAATGCGCAGGCTATCTAGCTTGTGCATTTTATTTCATGTAAATCAAAAATCATTTCAAAATTTTGTGAAAAATATCTCAAAAATAATTGAAAACTCTTTCACAAAATGGTATAATGTGAATATCATAACAAATCGGAGGAGTTTATGAAAAAGAAAACTTTGTTAGGCTTGCTTTTTAGCCTAGTTGCAGTTCTATTTCTAGTCGCATGTGGTGGTAAGGCTGAGAAAACAGTTACATCTACCTCTTCTTCAAGCACAACAGAATCATCTTCAAAAGAAGAAGCTGTTTCAGGTGCGTCACAACGTGAATACACGGACCCATCCGAATTGAAAGACAGCTATGATGTTGTCGTAGTTGGTTCCGGTGGTGCAGGTATGGCATCAGCAATCGCTGCTAAACAAGCAGGTGCGACAGTTACCGTTCTTGAAAAAATGCCAATTATCGGCGGGAACACGTCTAAGTCATCTGGTGGTATGAATGCCTCAGAAACTAAGTTCCAAAAGGAGCAAAATATTCCTGATACCAACGACCTCTTCTACGAAGAAAGTCTTAAAGGTGGTAAGGGAACAAACAACCCTGAATTGCTGCGTTACATGGTAGATAATTCAGCAGAAGCTATTGATTGGTTGGATAGCATTGGTATCACACTTAGTGACGTTACCTTCTCTGGTGGTTTCTCTCAACCTCGTATCCACCGTCCAGCGGATGGTTCAGCAGTTGGTGGCTACCTTGTCAATGGTCTTTACAATAACTTGATGGAAAATGAGATTCCAATCTTTGTCAATGCGGATGTGACTGAAATCACTGAAAAAGATGGCGCGGTTTCAGGTGTCAAAGTGAAAGTTGCTGGCGAAGAAAAAACAATTGCTGCTAAGGCTGTTGTCGATGCGGCTGGTGGTTTTGGTGCTAATATGGACATGATCACCAAGGAAAAACCTGAATTGGACGGTTATGTAACAACCAACCATGAAGGTGCAACTGGTGACGGTATTGCCCTCGCTCAAAAATTGGGTGCAGCAACTGTCCAAATGGACCAAATCCAAATTCACCCAACTGTATACCAAGAAGAAGGTCAGGATCCATTCCTTGTATCGGAAGCAATCCGTGGGGAAGGTGCGATCCTTGTCAACAAGGAAGGAAACCGTTTCTACAATGAAATGGAAACACGTGATAACGTTTCTGCAGCTATCAATGCTTTGCCAGAAAAACACGCCTTCATCGTCTTTGGACAAGATCTTCGTGAGCATTCTAAATCAATCGATACTTATGAAGAGCGTGGTATGACAGTTAAGGCTGACACAATCGAAGATTTGGCAAAAGAAATCGGTATTCCAGCTGAAAACTTGAAAGCAACTATTGAAAAATGGAATGGCTATGTGGCCGCCAAAGACGATACAGAATTTGGTCGTAAAACAGCTATGGACCGTGATATTGCCAAAGGTCCATTCTATGCGATTAAGATTGCACCAGGGATCCACCATACAATGGGCGGTCTTAAAATCAATACCAATACAGAAGTATTGAAGGAAGATGGTTCAGCAATTCCTGGTCTTTATGCGGCAGGTGAGGTTACTGGTGGCGTACACGGTAACAACCGTATGGGTGGTAATGCCGTTGCGGACATAGTAGTCTTCGGTCGCCAAGCAGGTACAAAAGCTGCTGAATTTGCGAAAAAATAATCAATGATATAACGGAAAGGGTTCTTCGGAGCCTTTTCTTGTTGTCTACTTTTATCAATGATATACTGGAGTTATGAAGAAAAAAGTTATCCCAATTGTTTTATTGCTTAGCCTGATTTTGGTTTGGCGTCTTTCTTTTCATCAATCGGTCGCTGCCTATCCAAGCGTTACCTTGACCAAGGAGGATCAAATTTGGATTATCAGTGATCTCCATTATCTGTCACCAACTTTATTTGATTCAGGAGAGGCTTTCTCCTATATCGAAAAGACGGCTGCTGGTAAGGAGCTCCGCTATGGAAAAGAGCGGATGGATGCTCTTTTGGAGCAGGTCAAACGGGATAAGCCCAAGCATTTGCTGGTCAGTGGAGATTTGACCCTCAATGGTGAAAAGCAGAGCATGCTGGAGTTGGCGGAGTATTTTGGGAAGATGGAGAAAGCTGGTACCCAGGTGCAGGTGATACCCGGAAATCATGATATAGCCAGTGGCTGGGCGCGCGCCTTTAAGGGAGACCAGCAGGAAGTGGTTGCTCAGGTTTCCCATAAGGATTTTGCGGAGATTTTTGCAGATTTTGGTTATAATCAAGCGGCCAATCGCGATGCCCATTCTCTTAGTTATTTGAGCAAGGTTTCTTCTAATCTGTGGTTTATCATGTTGGATTCCAATATCTACAGCGATGGGATGGGAAAAGGAGGTCCAAAGACCAATGGTCGGATTAAGAAGGAGACGCTAGACTGGATGGAGGAGCAGTTGCAGGCGGCTGAAGAGGCTGGTGTGCAGGCCCTTCCAGTTGTTCACCACAATGTCCTTCGGCAGCACCACATACTGTCCAAAGGCTATACTCTGGATAATGCGATAGATGTCAAGCGGCTATTGGATCGCTATGGGGTTCAATTTGGTTTTTCTGGCCATACGCATGCCCAGAACATTGTTTCAGAGGACCTTGGAAAGACCACTTATACTGAGGTGGTGAACGGAGCCTTTTCAGTCTATCCTGCTGTAATAGGTCAGGTGACTGTGGATAAGTCTGGCTTAGATTATCAAAAAGGGCAATTGGATACGGCTTTTTGGGCAAAAAATGCTCAGCCTACAAATCCAGATTTGCGTGAATTAACAGCTCATATGCAGTCTGTTTTTGACAATAGTAGCGACATTATGGTCCACCGGATGATGCACGATGAGGGTTGGTACTCTACGGAGGTTGCGGAGAGCATTTCTCGGTTTATGGTACCAGTCAATCGCGCTTACTTTTCTGGTGAAAAGATTGACCAGAATTGGTTGGCAAAGGATGTTTATTCTAGCCAGGCTTATAAGGAGCTAAGCAAGGTCAATCCTAAGAGTTTCCTTTATGATTATGCCGAACATATCTTTTTACGAAGTCAAGAAAGGGATGTGGAGAAGTTTTTTATGGAAATGAAACCCTAGTTTTCCACAGAAAATGTCATTTTTACACAAGTTTTCCACAGTTTGTGCAAAACTCGTTCATAGATTTTCAAAACCCGGCATTTGTCGGGTTTTTGTGCTATAATGGGAATAGAAAAACGTTTTCAAAAGGAGTATCCAATGCAAGAATTAGGACAAACAGGTTTACAGGTATCACGGATTGCTTTGGGCTGTATGCGCATGGTAGCCCTGTCAGATCAGGAAGCTAGTCGGGTCTTAGAGACCAGTCTGGAAGAGAGAATAAACTTTTTCGATCACGCCGATATTTATGGTGGCGGTCAATCGGAAATCCGCTTTGCCTCTGCCATGAAGGAGCTGGGTATCAGGCGCGAGGACATCATTCTCCAGTCCAAATGCGGTATCCGCAAGGGCTATTTTGATTTTTCAAAAGACTATATTTTGCAGTCGGTTGATGGGATTTTAGAGCGCTTGGATACGGACTATCTGGATGTGCTATGTTTGCACCGACCGGATGCTTTGATGGAGGCAGAGGAGGTAGCTGAAGCCTTCTATTTGCTAGAAAAAGCCGGTAAGGTTCGCCATTTTGGCGTCAGCAACCAGAATATTTACCAGATGGAACTGCTCCAGTCCTATTTGGATAAGCCCTTGGCTGTAAATCAACTCCAGTTGTCGCCTGCCCATACGCCTTTGATTGATGCGGGTCTCCATGTCAATATGAAAGATGATGTGGCTACGATGCGGGATGGTGGACTGATTGATTATTGCCAGCTCAAAAAAGTCACTATTCAGGCTTGGTCCCCCTTCTTGATTGACTTACAAAAGGGGATTTTTGCTAACCATCCAGACTATACAGAGCTCAATCGCACCCTTGAGGAAATAGCAGAGCGCTACCATGTTTCACATGAAACAATTGTCGTAGCTTGGATACTGCGGCATCCTGCGAAGATTCAGACCATTGCCGGTTCTATGAATGTAGATCGTTTGAAACGGATTGCTCAGGCCAACAAGTTTGAACTGACTCGTCCGGAATGGTACGATATTTACAAGAGTGCAGGCAATTTCTTGCCTTAGGAGGGGATATGAATTGGGAAATCAAGGCCTTTGACCAATTAAGTTTACAGGAGCTTTACAGCATCTTGACACTGCGAACGGATGTCTTTGTTGTAGAACAAGCTTGTCCCTATCCTGAAGTTGATGGAAAGGATCCAAACTGTCTTCATCTTTTGGGAACTGATGAAGGAGATTTAGTAGCTTACTTGAGAATCTTGCCGGCTGGTCTAAGTTATGATGAAGTTTCCATCGGTCGTGTGGTCATCCAGCCAAGTCATCGTGGCAAAGGTTTAGGTCGCCCAATGATGGAGCAGGCAATTCACTATATTACAAACGAATGGAAAGAAAGTCAGATTAAAATCGGTGCCCAAGCCTATTTGGAAAAATTCTATCAATCGCTTGGCTTCGAACCTATTTCTGAAGTATATTTGGAGGATGATATCCCACATTTGGATATGTTATACCGTAAACCAGTCAACTAGGGGCTGGTTTTTCGATTTTTCTCAGCAATTTCCCCCAAAAATGAGCCATTTTATGGTAGAATGAATAGGTATAAAATCAGTAAAAGAGGAAGAAAATGAAACGTTCTATGTATGCTGGACGTGTTCGTAAGGAGCATGTCGGACAGGAAATTACTTTGAAAGGTTGGGTCGGCCGCCGTCGTGACTTGGGTGGTTTGATTTTCATTGACTTACGTGACCGCGAAGGTATTATGCAATTGGTGATTAATCCTGAGTCAGTTGATACGGAATTGATGGCAAAAGCAGAGGGACTTCGCTCTGAATTTGTTATTGAGGTGACAGGAACAGTTGTGGAGCGTGAGCAAGCTAATGACAATATCCCAACAGGAGCTGTTGAACTACAAGTATCCGGTTTGACAGTGTTGAACACGGCCAAGACGACTCCATTTGAAATCAAGGACGGGATTGAAGCTAGTGATGATACCCGCCTTCGTTACCGTTATTTGGATCTTCGTCGTCCAGAAATGCTCAACAACTTCAAATTGCGTGCAGCCGTAACCCACAGCATTCGTAACTACCTAGACGAGCTTGAATTTATCGATGTGGAAACACCAATGTTGACCAAGTCAACGCCAGAAGGTGCGCGTGACTACTTGGTGCCATCTCGTGTATCAAAAGGTCATTTCTATGCCCTTCCGCAAAGTCCGCAGATTACTAAGCAGCTCTTGATGAATGCAGGTTTTGACCGCTACTACCAAATCGTTAAGTGTTTCCGTGATGAAGACTTGCGTGGGGACCGTCAACCTGAGTTTACACAGGTGGATTTGGAAACCTCATTCTTGAATGAAGTTGAGATCCAAGACGTAGTAGAGGGTTTGATTGCCAAGGTCTTGAAAGATACCAAAGGAATCGATGTGACCTTGCCCTTCCCACGTATGTCCTATGACCATGCGATGAACTTCTATGGTTCTGACAAACCAGATACTCGTTTTGAGATGCTTTTGCAAGACTTGACAGAGGTTGTCAAGGAAGTTGACTTCAAAGTCTTCTCAGAAGCACCAGTTGTCAAAGCCATTGTGGTCAAGGGTGTGGCGGATAGCTACTCACGTAAAGACATTGATAAATTGACAGAATACGCTAAACAATTTGGTGCCAAAGGTCTTGCTTGGGTTAAAGTAGACAAGGGAGAATTAACGGGCCCAGTTGCTAAGTTCTTGACAGACATTACAGCAAACTTGACAGCAAGTTTACAACTTGAAGACAAGGACCTAGTTCTCTTTGTGGCAGATGAATTGGAAGTTGCCAACAATACCTTGGGTGCCTTGCGTAATCGCTTGGCTAAAGAGCAGGGATTGATTGACGAAAGCAAGCTCAACTTCCTCTGGATTGTGGATTGGCCAATGTTTGAGTGGTCTGAAGAAGAAGGTCGCTACATGAGTGCCCACCACCCATTCACCTTGCCTACAGAAGAAACGGCTCATCATTTGGATGGTGATTTGGCACAGGTGCGTGCAGTTGCCTACGATATTGTCTTGAATGGTTATGAGTTGGGCGGCGGTAGCCTTCGTATCAACCAAAAAGACATGCAAGAACGGATGTTCAAGGCTCTTGGTTTCTCAGCTGAGGATGCCCATGAGCAGTTTGGTTTCTTGCTCGAAGCTATGGACTACGGTTTCCCACCACACGGTGGCTTGGCTATCGGTTTGGACCGTTTTGTCATGCTCTTGGCAGGTGAGGACAATATCCGTGAAGTAATTGCCTTTCCGAAGAATAACAAGGCATCAGATCCGATGACACAGGCACCAAGTACGGTTGCATCAGCTCAATTAGAGGAATTGGCTTTAGATATTACACTTGAAAATGAATAAATTTTTCAGAAAACAGCGTGTTCTTTTCTTAAGAAAGGCCAGAAAGAATAAATTTTGGTCAGTTATTTCGGGGATTTCTCGAGAAAAATATGCAGAACGGATATCGGGGTCCATTATTTATGGACTCCTATCTAGTATTGCGGTGAATTTTTTCTTTCGACCAGGGAATGTCTATTCTTCGGGAGTGACAGGTATAGCTCAGATAGTTTCTGCTTTAGCTGCTTCTTATGCAGATTGGAATGTACCTATGGCTGCGGTATATTATGCCCTCAATATTCCCTTGCTCATTTTGGCCTGGTATAAAATTGGCTACAAGTTTACAATTTTTACCTTTATCACCGTATCTCTTAGCTCCTTGTTTATCCAGTTTATGCCTCCAGTTACCTTGACGACAGACCCCTTAGTTAACGCCATTTTTGGTGGACTGATGCTCGGTACAGGAATTGGTTTTGCCCTCAGGAATAATGTGTCCAGTGGTGGTACGGATATTGTTTCCATTATCATTCGTCAAAGGACGGGACGGCAAGTTGGTTCCATTTCTTTGATTGTTAATATCCTGATTATGCTGATTGCGGGGATGACATTTGGTTGGAAATACGCTCTTTATTCGATGGTGGCACTTTTTATTTCCAGTCGTATGACAGATGCTATTTTTGTCAAGCAGAAGCGAATGCAGGCTATGATTATTACCAATCAGCCTGAGCGGGTTATCAAACAAATTCACAAAAAACTCAATCGTGGAGTGACCATCATCAATGGTGCGGAGGGTGCCTACAATCATGAGCAAAAGACTGTTCTAATTGTCATAATCACTCGTGCTGAGTTTAGTGAATTTAAGCAAATTATGAAAAAGGCAGATTCTCAGGCTTTTGTATCCGTAGCGGATAATGTCAATATAATTGGTCGGTTTGTGGAAAGTGACTAATTGACAAAAAACTACATATAGGAGTACAATAGTATTTGTATTCTATATGTAGTGTTTTTCTTCGGAGAGGAGACTTATGAAACCAACCGTTTACCTAGTTTATATTAGCCTGAGTGGCAATACGGAGAGTTTTGTCAAACGCCTGAAAGACTTTTTCCAGTTCCAGACCGATTGGCAGGTGGAGACTGTTCATGTCAAAGACCTGGTCAAGCAGGATATTCCTTTCTATCAGCTAGATGCACCCTTTGTCACCTTTTTACCAACCTACTTAGAAGGTGGAAATGGAGTGGACAATGGAGATGTGGAGATTTTGACCAATCCTCTTGGAGATTTCATTGCTTTTGAGAACAATGCAGAGCTCTGTCTGGGTGTTGTTGGTTCGGGCAATCGAAATTTCAACAACCAATATTGTCTGACTGCTAAGCAATATTCTGAGCGCTTTGGATTCCCTGTTATTGATACCTTTGAACTTCGAGGTATGCAGAATGATATTGAGAGAATTGGTCGGAAAATCATAGACTTAATGTAAGATGAACAACCCAGTCAAGAACTGGGTTGCTTTATATCATGCAAAAAACTCACCAGCATAAGCTGATGAGTTCTAAGGAGATATGAAAAATATTTAGGATTGACTATAGTATACTCTAGGGGGGCAGTTCAGACATCGGTCTAAAGTCCTATTTAGTTTCCAAAATACAAATGCTTTGTCCAGCAAGGGTGATTTGTTGGGCTTTATTATCGTCAACGGGTGGGAAGCTGAAACGAATGGTTCGTTCTTCTTCATTTTCAAAAACAAAATCGCTATCCGCAAAGTTGATAATAAACTGGATAGTCTTGTCGCCATTTGTGACTTGATAGCGGAGGACATACTCAGTCAACCAGTAGAAGTCACAGGTTTCTTGGATGGTTTCATAGCTGTTCTGGCTGAGAATTGGATTGTCCTTCCGGAAGGCAATTAACTCTTGAATAAATTGAATATGTTCCTTATAACGAATTGCCCGTGTCCAATCTAGGCGATTGATTCTATCCGGAATATTGTAGCTATTATCAATCTCATCTTTGGTACGGAAGAATTCTTGTCCGCTATGGATAAAGGCCATCCCTTGAGAAATGAGGACCAATTGTAGACCAAAGCTAGCAGCTCGTTTTTGTTGCTGAGGTGTCCAGTCTGGATGTTCAATATGGAAGTAGTCAAAGGCAGTCGCATTGTCATGACACTCGATGTAGTTCAGTGACTGTTGCGGTGTGATGAAGTGGCTGTAGCGGCTTCCCGTCAGGAGGTGTTGCACTTTTTCGTGTAGTTGTTTGTCAACTAGACGGGTAGGGTTGAGCAATAGTTTCTTAAAGGTATCACGATAGTCATCGTTGAAGAAACTCACTTCTGGGAGCTGGTCTGCATTGTACTGGTGGGCCAGTTTTTCATAGTCTAGACCAGTTGCCATCTTCCACCCTTCGCCATAGAGATAGATATTTGGATGAATGGCTAACAATTCTTCTTGGATTTGGTTGATGGTTTGGATGTCCAAAATGCCCATCAAGTCGAAACGGAAGCCATCAAAACCATAGATACTAGTCCATTGGCGGAGGGATTGCTTGATGTAGTTTCGGACCATGCTGCGTTCGCTAGCGACATCGTTGCCGCAGAAGGTACCATCCGTCCGCATACCATGCTCGTTGTAACGGTAGAAATAACCAGGGACAATTAGCTCGAATGCGTATTTCTCAGCATGATAAACATGGTTGTAAACAACGTCCATATTGACGGAAATATCGGCATCGTGATAGGCTTGGATAGCTTCTTGGAGTTCTAGAATGCGGGCATAGGGATCATCTGGTAGGCTGGAGAAGGAGCCTTCTGGCAGGTTGTACTGCATAGGGTCGTAACCCCAGTTATAAACAGCTTGGGGTTTGTTTTCATCTACGCTACCAAAATCGTAAACAGGAAGAAGCTGAATATGGGTAACGCCCAGATTTTTGATATAGTCCATTCCCAGTTTCATACCGTCCAAGACAGGTGATTCGGTCAGACCGAGGAATTGACTACGGTGTTTGAAGCCAGCTTCTGTCTGCCAAGAGAAGTCGCGGACACTCATTTCATAGACAATAGCTTGAGAAATCGGTCGTTGGGTCTTGGCGCGACGAACCTTATGAAGTTTATTTGGGTTGATGACATAGCTATCGCCAGAGTTTGCCTTGGATGAAAGGGCGTAGGGGTCATGAACAGAAATCCACTCGCCATTGACTTTGTGGAGATAGTGGTAGCTTTGACTGTCCAAGTCACCCTCTACTGTGACCTGCCAGACACCTTTTGAACCCTTTTTCATAGCATATGGTGTCCCCTCAAGGACTAAAAATACCTGCTTGGAGATAGGTGCCCAGAGTTTGAAACTTGTGGACTGAGGGCTATAAGTTGTCCCCAAATCACTGCCATCATAGGTATAGTTTTGTTCGAAAATAGCAGAGCGGACAATATGACCATAGCCTAGCTCTGTTTTATTGCGGTCTTGGTCGTAAATGGCATAGTCCTTGTCCAAATTTAAGGCGTGTAGACTGGTCAGATAGTAGAGAACTAGGTTTTCTACCTCTAGACAGGAATGAATGAAAAGTTGAGATGTGGCATCGTCGGACTCGAGGGAAAAACTCATGTGCTCGGTATCAAATCGTTTTTCCATAACCAAGCGAATAGTAGCTACATCATCTAGAAATGCTTGAAATTGTCGTAATGCCATGAGCCGAACGGCTCCTTTCTAAGTTAAAGTTCAGTAATCGTATGCGGAATGACACGACGGTAGCAAACCTGCTTGTCTTCCTTATTGTCGCTGATGATTTGGTGCAGGGTATTGAAGGCCACGCGTCCCAGCTTGATGGCGTGGACATCGACATAGACTTCAATATCCAATTTTGGTTTGACAGAGTCAAAGGAGATGATAGGGAGTTTTGTACCGACTTCGTTGAGGTATTTGACAATCCCTTCTGCCACCATGGTATCGGTTGTGACGATAGCATCAATATCTTGTTTGAGTAATTTTTTTGAAATCTTGTAGGAACTGTCTTCCAATAGGAAACCAGACACAAACTTGACCTTGTTTTCATCAAGAGGGATATTATGAGATTTGAGGGCGTTTTTATAGCCAGTATAGCGGTCTTGGGAAACGACTAATTCCCTGTTCCCAGCGACAAAGGCAATATTCTTGTAGCCCTTATTGATAAAGTAATTGGTCGCTTCAAATCCAGCCTGGATATTGTCATTGTCGACTAGGGAGATAAATGGAGAATCTGCCTTACCGAGAATGAGGAAGGGAAACTTATGCTGAATGGCTAACTGGACCAGTGGGTCATCTGGCTTGGAATAAAGGAAAATTAGACCATCAACTCGTTTTCCGTAGACCATCTGAGAAATAGCTTCCAATCGCTGCTCTTCATTTTTTCCCGTAGAAATTTGAATCGCATAATTGTGGTCAGCAGCCACCTGTGAAATGCCACGCAGGGCTGTTGGGAAGAAAGGGTTTTGGTAGAAGATATCAGAATCTTCAGGAAGTATCAAGCCAATCACTTGTGTGTAGCTGGAAACCAGACTACGAGCATTGAGATTTGGGTGGTAGTTAAGGTCCGCCATAGCCTTTCTAACTAGGTCTTTGGTTTTTTGACTAATAGAAGAGCTGTTTTGGATGACGCGGGTCACCGTAGACGGCGACACACCAGCCAGTTTGGCTACGTCCTTGATGGTTGCACGCATAGGAACCTCCTAAAGTTGATTACGGAATTTTGTTTTGAAAAATACCCACAAGAGACAGAGGACAAAGAGGATATTTTGAATGGTTAAGATAGTTGTTACAGGCTGACCAAAGAGTCCAATCAAGCAGGCAATCAGACTTGGCACACCCAGGCAATTCAGGGCGAAGTTATAGCACTCCTTGAAGGTTTCAAAGTGGAAGAAACGAGATTTCTTGGTCAGATAGAGAAAGAGACTGGCCCCCAAGAGGATAAAGAGTAGATTGGCTGCCAAGATAAAGCTTGATACCAGGCTGATACCCAGCCCAATCAAAGCCTTGTTTGCCTGGTACCAATTTTTAGAGATGGCCTTGGTTAGCTTTTCCTTACTAGAAAAATCATCGGCGGTCATGCCAGTGTAACCCAGCTCAGCCAAGGTATCGCTGCCCTTGCGAATGGTCAGCATGTCCTGGCCAAATTGATAGGAAAAATCCGAGCTCTGGCTGACTTGATTGCCAAAGGTGATTTGGTCTGAAATGCCCTGTCCTGTGTAGGTCAATTGATTGTTTTCCAGCTGGCTATGTTGCTGTAAATCCTCGACCACCTGGTCTGTCAGTGGTGCATAAACACCCTCGACAAAATTGTCCAAAGGATAGCTTTCTAGACTCAAGGTCTGTAAGGAAGTCGGCAGGACCAAGAGGGCCACCAAAAAGACGGTGGTAAAGAGACGCTGCCAGAGAGTCAGCAAGCGACGGTTATCAAACATTTTCCGAGCAGAGAAAATACTGGAAAAATAAGAAAATGGATAAGGCAGCATGGAGTGTCCTTTCTAGGAAGAAGTGTCTATGGTTGAGTCTGTATCTGAACAGCCTTGGTTTCTCGATCAAGTCAAGGCAAAGGATATGACCGAAAAAGGGAAAAGGTGGGATAAGGTACTACCCCTTATCACCACCGCTAGTTAAACCAGATACAAAGTTCTTTTGTAGGAAGAAGAATAGAATACTGATTGGGAGGGCGATGAGAACAGCCCCTGCTGCAAAATAGGCAACCTTGAGGTTTTTCACATCTGAGATGAAGGTTTGCAGACCAACGGCAACAGTATAGAATTCTTTTTCACGAAGCAAGAATTTGGAGAGGATGTAATCTCCAAATGGTCCCATGAAGGCCCAGAGTGCTTGTACGGCAATCATTGGGCGTACCAATGGCAGAACGATTTGCCAGAAACGTCTGAAGTGACCAGCACCGTCCAGTTTTGCAGATTCATCCAGAGAGATTGGCACTGTATCGAAGTAGCCTTTCATGAGCCAAGCGTTCATCGGGATACCACCACCAACATAGAGAAAGATGAGGAACCAGCTTTGGTTGAGTGCATTGAGCATGAGGGCCATAACGAAGAAGGCTGTAAGGGCAGCCATGGTTGGCACCATTTGAATAATCAGGAAGAAGACCAAACTCTGCTTACGAGCGATGAAATTATAGCGACTGTAAGCGTATCCCGCTAGTACCACTATACTGGTTTGGATAAGCATTGTCAAAACCGCGATAATCAGCGTGTTGAGGTACCAGGTACCGTAGAGAGTTTCGGTAAAGAGTCCCTTGAAATTGTCCAAGGTAAGTGCTATCGGTTCTAACTTGAAGGCTACCACGTTCCCTGACTTAAAGGCAGACATAATGGTAATCAAGAGAGGATAGATGATAATAATAGACAGGGCAATCAGATAGAGATAGGTCAGGGTTTGCCCTAGTTTGCGTTTGAAACTTACTGACATTTTCATCTTATACATCCTCCATTTCAAAAGCATTTAATTTCTTGAAGGCAATCATGGAAATACTGATGACAATCATGGAAATAATCAAGGTTACGGCAGCCGCCATTGAGTATTGTGGAGCTGTACCTGTGGTCAATTTGTAAATCCAAGAAATCAAGATATCGGTTGAACCAGCACCGCCACCGACACTACCAGGACCACCATTGTTAAAGAGATAGATGATCGAGAAGTTGTTGAAGTTGAAGGTGTACTGACTGATCAGAGTAGGAGCAGCCACTGCCAAGATCATTGGCAAGGTAATGCTACGGAATTTTTGAATGGCACTTGCACCATCAATGTAGGCAGCCTCGTACAAATCGTTTGGAATAGATTGCAAAATACCCAAGGTCAAGACATAGATATAAGGGAAACCAAGCCAGGCCTGCATCATGATCAGGGCTACTTTTGTCCAAAACGGATCGGTCTTCCACGGAATCAGGAAATTATCGATAAATGGCAAGAATTTGCTGAGGAAAGGCAAGACCTGAGTGTTGATAGCGCCGACACTATCGTTGAACATGTTACTGAAGGTCAAGATAGTCACAAAGGCAGGTACTGCCCAAGGGAGCAAGAAGATAACACCGAAGATGCGTTTGCCCTTGATAAATGGCTGGTTGGCAACGATAGCCGTAAAGATACCAATGACAATCTGTGCTGTTGATGCTGCCAGAGCCCAGATAATGGTCCAACCAAGGACAGAACCGAAGGCGGCACGGAAGGTGCTGAGTTTCCAAATATTGCTAAAGTTGGTAAAGCCAATCCAGTCTAGAAGAGCACCTGGTGGCAGGTGTTGGAAGTCGTAGTTGGTAAAGGCGATGAAAAGAGTCACCACAACCGGGAAGATGATAGCAAAGGTCATGGCAATGTAAGACGGAATAATCAAGAGATAGGGGAAACCATTCTCATAGATGCCTTTGATCATGTCCTGCAGGCTTGTCGCTACTGGTAGACCAGCATTCCAGCGTTTGGCTGTAGAGTGGGCATCCTTTAGGTTTAGGGCGTAGAAAGCAAGATAGACAACTGTAATGATGAGGTGGAAGGAACCACGGATCAACATGAAGAGGGAGTTGTCACGGCCGCGTTGGCTACCAAGGGTAATCAAGTTTCCAATTTCTCCACCTGCTATTGCAATGAAGTAGACTAGAAAAGCGGCAGTTACACCCAGGAAGATGTAGCCTTTGGCTTTCTGCTTGTTGTAAATCTGTCCCAGTCCAGGAAGGAGGGACATCAGGAGGGCTTTGGTTGGGTTTTGTTTCATATCATAGTCTCCTTAGGTGTTATGGTTATTTGACAGAAGAACCGAGTGCTTCAGTCCTTTTGTGAAACAACCATTACTGGTTATTTCTAACAAAAAAGTGGGGCTAGGCCGCTTGCCCAGCCCTACTTCTATGGTTGATTAGTTGCTGTATTTTTGAGCGATTGTATCTTCAATCAATTTCACAGCGTCAGTTGCAGCTGTTTTAGCGTCTTTTGCACCGCTTGCTGCTTCGAAGAGCATGTTAGCAGCTGGTTCCCAAACTGTGCTCATTTCTGAGATGTTTGGCATTGGTTGAGCTGATGCGAATTGGTTGATAACCGCTGTAGTCAACTCATCGTTTTTGCCAACTGCGTATTCACGAGCTTCTGTGTTAGCAGGAATTTCGTTGGTTGCATCGTAGAAGGCTTTTTGTTGGTCAGTTGATGTCAAGAAATCAACGAGTTTTTGTGCCAATTCAGGGTTTTTAGAACCTGAAGGAACGATCCAAGCTTTACCACCACCGAATGCAGTGTACTGTTTGCCGTCAGCAAGAGTTGGGATAGTTGCTACACCGTAATTGAGGCCTGCGTCTTTGTAAGATGCTGCTTTCCAAGGACCTTCGATGATTGCTGCTGCCTTACCGTCTGTGAATTGTGTGTTGATCAAGTTATTAGCAGCTGAACTGTCTTGGAGACCTTGAGGCCATTTTTCATACCAAGTTTTAGCGTATTCAATCGCCTTGATAGCACCGTCGTTAGCCAAACCGATGTCTTTTGGATCCGTACCGTTAGCACCAAATACATAACCGCCGTAACCGCCAAGCAAACCGTAAGTGTAGTAGAAGTTTGTCCAGTCAGCTAGGAAGGCAGTTGTTTTACCATCTTCCCCTTCAAAAGCGTACTTGCTGTCTTCTGCCAATTTTTCAAGATCCGCAAAGGTTTTTGGAGCTTCTGACAAGAGGTCTTTGTTATAGTAAAGAACCAATGTCTCGATAACAGCTGGTGATCCGTAAACCTTACCACCGTTGCTTACAAGTGCTTTAGTCGTATCGTCTGTCTTGCTAGTGTCAGCCAATGTCAACTCAGACAATTGACCTTCTGAACCAAGGCTACCTACGCGGTCGTATGGTGCCATCATGACGTCTGGAGCCGAACCAGATTGGTTGTCCAATGAAAGGTTGTCAAGACCTGTGAGGGCATCACCTGTTTTAACTGTAACGGTTACACCATTTTCTTCTTCAAAGGCAGCTTTGGCTTCGTTAATGTAGCTTTCGTACTGACCTTCAACGTAGATGGTCAATTCTTTTCCTGCTTCAGCAGAATCAGATGAGCTTGACGAGCTTGAATTTGAACAAGCAGCCAAAACAGCAGTTGATGCAGCGAGAAGAGCAACGCTCTTGAGCAAATTGAGTTTCATATTATTCCCTCCAAGAATAAAGTTTTGATGTTATCGCTTGCTTGTGCAAACGATTTCCTAACGTGAATTAATTATACACCATTATAAAAACGTTTGCAAGCGTTTTTATAAAAATTTTTAAAATTTTTTTCTGCTAATGAATTCAGCACAGAAAAAGTCTTTTATTATCACTCTTTAGAGTTCGAAGCTAGTGATTTATTGAGCAAATTTTCATAGGAATTTTTGAAAGAACTTGATTTGTTACCGTTTACATAGTATAATAGATGGAAAGCAATCGTTTGCGCCCTGACGCAGATAACCATTCATTAATAAAGGAGAAAAATATGAAAGTGAGACAAAGTGGAGTACTCATGCACATTTCATCATTGCCAGGTGCCTATGGCATCGGCTCCATGGGGAAATCAGCCTATGAATTTGTAGACTTTTTGGTACGAGCCAAGCAACGTTACTGGCAGATTTTGCCATTGGGAACCACCAGTTACGGTGATTCTCCCTATCAATCATTTTCAGCCTTTGCAGGGAATACGCACTTTATTGACTTGGACCTACTGATTGAAGAGGGCTGGTTGACAGAGAAAGATGTGCAGGGTATTGACTTTGGTCAGAGTGCAAAAGAAGTAGATTATGCCAAAGTTTTTACTGCCCGCCGTCCAATTTTGGAGCAGGTTGTTGCCAATATGAAAGAGGCAGGTCTGCCACAAGACTATTGGAATTTCTTGGGTGAAAATGATTTTTGGATCCATACTTTTGCAGAATATATGGCTATCAAGGAGCATTTTGACAACAAGTCCTGGATTGATTGGGAGGATCAGGGAGCACGTTTGCGCTACTATGATACCTTGGAATACTACCGTCATCTCTTGGTGGAGCGCATCGATTACCACCGCATCACCCAGTATTTATTCTTTAAGCAGTGGCAGGCTTTGAAGGCTTATGCCAATGCCAAAGGAATTGAGTTTGTTGGGGATATGCCCATTTATATCTCGGCAGATTCTGCTGATATGTGGGCCAATCCACATTTCTTTAAGACGGACGAAGAAGGGAAACCGAGCGTAGTTGCGGGTTGTCCACCAGATGCCTTTTCAGAAATCGGTCAGCTTTGGGGCAATCCGATTTACGATTGGGAGGCCATGAAAGCAGATGGTTTTACTTGGTGGGTTGCTCGTCTGCGCGAATCCTTTAAAATCTACGATATGGTCCGCATCGACCACTTTATCGGCTTTGCCTCTTTCTGGGAAATTCCTGCGGGTGAAGAAACGGCTGTCAACGGCTATCGTGTTGAGGCGCCGGGCTTTGAATTGTTCGATACCATAAAACGCGAGCTGGGCGATTTGAATATCATCGCGGAAGATTTGGGCTCTGTCACAGATAAGGTGATTCAATTACGCGATTGGACTGGTTTCCCGGGCATGAAGGTCATCCAATTTGCCTTCGATCCAAACAGAGACAGCATTGAAATGCCTCATAATCATACCAATAATGTGGTTGCCTACACAGGAACACATGATAATGATACGATTATGGGCTGGTATGAGAAGGATACGACGGCTGAGACGCGGGCCTTTTTGGACAAATACAGCAACCGAAGAGAGGATGAAACGATTACACATGCCCTCTTCCGCTTGCTCTATGGTTCACCAGCCTTTATGGCCGTTGTGACCATGCAGGATTTGCTGGGGCTGGATAGCTCGGCACGGATGAATTTGCCCAATACGCTAGGTAGAAACTGGACTTGGCGCATGGAAGGAGGTCAGTTGACCGATGCCATTGAGGCTGAATTGCTGGATTTGACAGAAATCTACCGTCGGGTCAATGTGGCTTTGGTGAGTCCAAAAGATAGTGAAGAAGACTAAAAAGAACTCCTCTGGGTTTGCTCAGAGGAGTTAATATTTTCATTTATTTTTCCGTACATAGATCCAGTAGCTGACCCAGTAATAAATCAGGTAGAGCAGCCAGGCTAGAACCGTAAGAGCCAGTAGGCTGTTCAGGACCTTGGAGACGCTTGGGAGAAGCCAGTTTATCAGCAAAGTTGTTACAAAAATCGCTATCCCTGCATAGGTCGGTAGTTTTTTCATCTCAAAGCCCTCCTTTGTGATTATTATATCAAAATCATATTGACAAAACAAATATAAGCGTGTAATATAATGTAAAAAGGAGTATTCTTATGAAAAGACCAATTCATCTCTATATTTTTGTAGCTCTATCAGCTATTGCCAGTCTCTTGCGGGTCTACAATGCATTTTTCTCACATTATAATGAGGAAGCCATGCTTCAACTGGTGCAAAGTGCTCCAAGTATAGACGAAAACTTCCTCATCTATACCAAGGAGGCTATCGGTTTCCAAACAAATCTTATCAATAAGGTTCTGGCAGCGCTTTTGCTGTTGACCGTAGTAGCAACAATCGTCTTCCTCTTCATGAAAAAGAACGAGCAGGCCTCCTTTACCTATCTCGGTTATGTCTTTGGAGCCTTGTTATTTAACACCTACGCCTTTATTGGTGGTAAGGGCTTAGTCTCTATCTTCACGGATGAATTGACCCGCCAAGGAACATCTGCAACCTTGATGGGAGGCTATATTGTCAATATTGTCTTGTTTGCTATCTATTTTGGTGTGACTGTATTTTTCCATTTGCGTAAGCCCAAGGAAAAGCCAAATGCAGCAACCAATGCAACCGACATCTAATAATTAGAAAATGCACAGCTGATGTAGCGTGTGCATTTTTTGTTGCTTAAGGTAGGGCAATGTAGCGACGAGCACCAGAATAGGATAAGTAGCTCAACCACTGCTTGCCTTCTGCCTGGACGATTCGGTCATAGTTGACGCTTTGACCGACGTTATAGTAGGCTAGAATTGAAGCTGATAAACTAGCTTGATTTCGAATGGCCAATCGGTTCTTGAAGGTATAGGTGCCCGACGAAGGTAGGGCCGGTGTGCTTGGGCTGGTTGGTGCAGGTTTTGGAGTAGGTGTGGTCGTAGTAGTAGCGGTTGTTGTCAATTTTTTAATCGGTATATAGCGACGATTTCCAGCAAAGCTGAGGTAGCTAATCCACTGGTAGCCGTCTGCTTCCAAGACACGGTCGTAGTTAACGCTTTGCCCTGCTTGATAGTTTGCCAAGGTTGGACTAGCTATTTTTGCCTCAGCCTTGATGGCGGTTTGGGCGGTGAAAGTGTAGGTTCCGCTTGGAGCTAGGTTGGTTGTTGAACTTGCAGGCTTGGTTGGTGTCGTCGAGACCGGTGTAGTGGTAGTCGCTCCAGAATAGCCGGTCAAGTCCTTGAAATGAATATAGCCGCTGACTGAATTTTTATGAATCCAGCGTTTATTGTAACTTTCATTATAGTTAAAATTATATTCTTCAATCTCTACCATATCACCATTGATAGCGGATACCCAGGCCACGTGCATGCTATTCCACCAAGCAACAGAGCCGATGGCAGGGTTCATGTCTACGCGGTAGCCTTCACGTTGGGCGCGGTAACCCCAAACATCGGCATTACCGTAAGCACGCGGTAGGGTAAAGCCGTTTGTAGTACTGAGGCGGAAGGCGACGAAGGATGTGCACTGGCGCGTGTACATTCCCCAAGGGTCGACCTGCCAGCCAATTTTATAGGGATAGTTGTCCCCAAGGGCTGCAGAAGTGGTTGTTGTGCTAGCTGTTCGCATTTGGTTACTTGGAGTGACCGCAGTGCGCGCGGTCCCAGTATTTGTCGTGGTATTGCTTGTCCCAGCTGTTTGCGGGATTGTTATGGTTCTGGCTTGGTTTTTGGAAATGGCAGAGCTACTGCTGGTAGTTGCAGGAGCTACTGCTTGTATCGTACTTGTATTTGTTTGTGGGGTAATCACTTCTTGTGGCTTGGAAATTATTCCTGCATCACTGGTCTTTGTAGCAGTCGTTTGCTGGCTGGCTTGGTTTGTATTGGTAGAAGATGTACTTGTTTCAGTACTTGTTTGACTTGCCTGACTCGTTTGAACTGGGCTACCTGCTTGTGCCGTAGAAGGATTGGTGGTAGAAGCTGTCGTACTAGCCGCAACCAGTTGGGCATTTAGCAGACTGACAGTTGCCAGCAGGACTGAGGCAGCACCGAAAGAATATTTTCGGATAGAAAAGCGTGATGCATGGTGTGTAAGTGATTGTTTTGTCATTCAGACTCCTTTTAAAAATTTTTTATGTGGAAGTTTCGGAGGCAGCCAATCATATTGTTCAGGATTGGGGGTTAGAACCTGTATTCACATCTCGGCATTTGAGCTAATTAAGGTAGCTTACTTGTGACTACAGTTTCTTAGTTCTTTATGAAATTTAGATTTATATTGAATGAACCTCACATTCAGATTCGTTGCATATACTCAATGAAAATCAAAAGTAGCCTAGGAAACGACGCCGAAGGTAGAACTGGAGTTCACCAAGGCAAGTTGACAACGGATAAGATGATTTTCGAAGAGTATTAATCTGGATATGACCTTCATTGAGCATTCGGAGTTGATTGACTGCTCCTCGCCTCCTCACTTACTCTGTTCGCAAGTCGGCTGGAATTTTTCCAAAAAAATTGGGAAAAATAAAAAATCCTTAACCAAAATGGTCAAGGATTGGGATGAATTACATTTTTTCAGGGGCTTGGACACCGAGAAGGCGGAGAGCCTCTTTGAGAACGACACCAGTTGCGTAGGCAAGGGCCAGACGGCTGTCACGTTCTGGGCTTTCGTCCAGGATACGTGTGTGGGCGTAGTATTTGTTGAAGGCTTGAGCCAGATTGATAGCATATTTGGCAATCAAAGATGGGTCAAATTTGTCACCGGCACGTTCAACAACATTTGAGAAGTTTTGGATGTGCTTGATGATATCCCAGCTTTCTGCGTCAGCCAGCTTGTAGTCATTGTCAGCGCTTGGTGTAAAGTCAGCCTTGCGCAGGATAGACTGGATGCGGGCGTATGCGTATTGAACATAAGGACCAGTCTCACCTTCGAAGGATACCATAGCCTCTAGGTCAAAGTCATAGCCGTTGTCGCGGTCGGTTTTGAGGTCGTAGAACTTAACAGCTCCGACACCGACTGCATGCGCGACTTCTTCCTTGTTTTCCAGGTCTGGATTTTTAGCTTCGATTTGAGAAAGGGCGCGTGAGATAGCCTCATCAAGCGTCGGCTCGAGCAGGATAATATTTCCCTTACGAGTAGACAATTTTTTCTTGTCTTTTGTCACCAAGCCGAAGGTGATATGTTTCATATCGTCGCTCCAGTTGAAACCCATTTCCTTGAGAACAGCTTTCAGTTGCTTGAAGTGGTTAATTTGCTCCTGACCAACGACGTAGATGTTTTTCACGAAGTCATAAGTGCGCTTGCGGTACATAGCTGTAGCCATGTCGCGGGTGATATAAAGTGTGGCACCGTCTGTTTTCATAATGAGGGCTGGTGGCAGGTTGTAGCTTTCCAAATCTACAATGCGGGCACCTTTAGACTCATGGAGCAGGCCTTTTTCTTCTAAGATTTGAATTCCTTCATCCATCTTGTCATTGTAGAAGGCTTCACCGTTGAAGCTGTCGAAGGTAACGCCTAGCTTGTCGTAGATGCGGTTAAATTCCACCAAACTTTCGTCGCGGAACCATTGCCACAATTCTTTTGCTTCAGGGTCGCCGTCTTCCAATTTTTTGAACCATTGGCGAGCTTCTTCGTCCAGTTCAGGTTTTTCTTCGGCCTCAGCATTGATACGGACATAGAGTTTGAGCAATTCAGAGATTGGGTCAGCTTCAACCGCTGCCTTGTCGCCCCAGAGTTTGTAAGCAACAATCAGCATACCGAACTGTTTGCCCCAGTCGCCCAGGTGGTTGATACGAATTGGCTTGTAGCCCAGTTTTGCATGGATATTTGCCAGAGCGTCCCCGATAACGGTCGAACGGAGGTGTCCAACAGAGAAGGGTTTTGCGATATTAGGACTAGACATATCGATAGTGACATTGCGGTCTTGACCGATAGTTAGTTGACCGTAGTCTGCCTTTTCGGTGATGACCTGGGTCAGGACATCGTGCGAAATTGCGGCCTTGTCCAAGAAGAAGTTGACATAAGGACCAGTTGCCACGACTTTTTCAAAACCTGCAGTATCCAGCTTTTCAACAATGTCAGCTGCGATGGCTTGTGGTGCCTTGCGCTCAACCTTTGCTAGTGAGAAAGCCGGAAAGGCGATGTCGCCCATTTCGGATGACTTTGGTTTTTCAAGCAGTGCATAAATGGCTTCAACTTCCAAGTTAGGAAGCACAGCAGCCAATTTTTCAGCAATCATTTGTTTATGATTCATATAAATCCCTCCAGGAGTTATTGATTCTATTTTAACATAATTCTAAGTCAATAGTTGTGAAAAATGATATAATATTTATAAATATACATTCAGAGGTAAGATGATGAACAAGCTAGAACGCCATGACTTGATCAAGTCTATGATTCGTCAAGAAAAAATAGGTCGTCAAACAGATATTCAAAGAGGCCTGGAAGAGCAGGGGGTTGTGGTAACGCAGACCACTCTTTCTAGGGATTTGCGAGAGCTGGGAGTTGTGAAAGTGTATGAGGGTGGACGATCCTATTATTCCATGACTGTCGAGGATGACCAGGTCCACTTTGTCCAATTGCTGGCCCAGTATGCCTACAAGGTCGAGCGCGCTAGTTTTATATTGGTACTCCACTCAGACTTGGGTGAAGCAGCCTTGATGGCCAATATTATTGACGCGGAAAAGCCTGCGCCAATCTTGGGAACTATTGCAGGAGCTGATACCCTCTTAGTCATTTGCCGAGACGAGTCAGCGGCCCAGCAGGTAGAGGCAGAGATTAACTCTTATTTAGTATAGAATGTGAGAGACTATGGCAACAGAAAAAATTTCTCCAGGAATGCAGCAGTATCTGGATATTAAGGCACAATATCCAGATGCTTTTTTGCTTTTCCGTATGGGAGACTTTTACGAGTTATTTTATGAAGATGCGGTCGAGGCGGCTCAGATTTTGGAGCTGTCTCTGACTAGTCGCAATAAGAATGCGGACAATCCTATTCCCATGGCCGGTGTGCCTTATCATGCGGCCCAGCAATATATTGACACGTTGGTGGAGCTGGGGCATAAGGTCGCCATTGCTGAGCAGATGGAGGATCCTAAGCAGGCTGTCGGTGTGGTCAAGCGTGAAGTAGTTCAGGTCATCACTCCGGGGACGGTGACGGATTCCTCGAAAATGGGAGCCGATAGTAATTTCTTGGTTGCCATTGAGCGTAGCGGGGCTCATTTTGCTCTGTCTTATATGGACGTGGCAACCGGACAATTTTTCGTGACTAGTTTGGATGATTTTGCTAGTCTCTGCGGAGAAATCCGCAATCTGCGGGCGCGTGAAGTGGTCATCGGCTTTACCCTTTCTGAAGAGGAAGAGCAGGTGTTTGCCAATCAGATGAATCTGCTCCTGTCTTTTGAGGATGAGGTTGCAGATGATGTTCATCTGATTGACCAATCCTTGACGGACTTGGAGAAGGCTGCGGCAGGGAAATTGTTGTCTTATTTGCATAGGACCCAGATGCGAGATTTGGCGCATTTGCAAAAGGTAGTCCACTATGAAATCAAGGATTATTTGCAGATGGATTATGCGACCAAGTCCAGTCTGGACTTGCTTGAAAATGGACGGACAGTCAAGAAGCATGGTAGTCTTTACTGGCTCATGGATGAGACCAAGACGGCTATGGGGATGCGGCTCTTGCGGACTTGGATTGACCGCCCTTTGATTGATCAGGGGCGAATTGAGGCGCGGCAGGCAGTTGTGCAGGTCTTTTTGGATTATTTCTTTGAGCGTAGCGACTTGATTGAGGCGCTGAAAGGGGTCTATGATATTGAGCGCTTGGCCAGCCGAGTATCCTTCGGGAAAACCTTGCCCAAGGATCTCTTGCAACTTTCTCAGACCTTGGGAAATGTGCCGGCTATCAAAAATATCTTGTCGCAGATGGGAGAGCCTGCTCTGGCTAGCTTGGTTCAGGGGCTGGATCCCATCCCAGAACTTCATGCGCTGATTAGCTCTGCTATTGACCCAGAGGCCAATGGACCGATTACCGATGGCAATATCATTAAGACGGGCTTTGATGAAAGGCTGGATCAGTATCGTCTGGTCATGCGTGAGGGGGCGGGCTGGATTGCCGAAGTTGAGTCCAAGGAGCGGACGGCGTCTGGTATAAATAATCTCAAGATTGATTACAACAAAAAAGATGGTTATTATTTCCACGTGACCAATTCTAATTTGGGCAATGTGCCAGCTCATTTTTTCCGTAAGGCGACGCTGAAAAATTCGGAGCGCTATGGGACGGAAGAATTATCCAAAATCGAAGGTCAGATGCTGGAGGCGCGTGACAAATCAGCCAATCTGGAGTACGAGATTTTTATGCGCATCCGTCAAGAAGTGGAGAAATACATCGGTCGCCTGCAGAAATTGGCTCGTACCATTGCGACTATTGATGTCCTGCAGTCTTTTGCGGTTGTGGCGGAGCAAGAGCGCTTGGTTTGTCCGACCTTTACGGAGCATCGCGAATTGACCATTGACCGAGGTCGCCATGCCGTAGTGGAAAAGGTTATGGGTAAGCAGACCTATATTCCCAACTCAATCCATCTGGATGCGGAAACTCACATGCAGCTGATTACGGGGCCCAACATGTCCGGTAAATCGACCTATATGCGCCAGCTAGCTATGATTGTTATCATGGCGCAGATGGGTTCCTATGTGCCGGCTGATCAGGCGGAATTGCCAATTTTTGATGCGATTTTCACTCGGATTGGTGCGGCGGATGATTTGGTCAGTGGGCAGTCGACCTTCATGGTAGAAATGATGGAGGCCAACAAGGCCGTGCGTTTGGCGACAGACCGCTCGCTCATTCTCTTTGACGAGTTGGGGCGTGGGACAGCGACTTACGACGGTATGGCTCTGGCCCAGTCCATTATTGAGTATATCCACGACAAGATTGGTGCTAAGACCTTATTTGCGACCCATTACCATGAATTGACCGAGCTAGGACAGACCTTGGAGCACTTGGAGAATGTCCATGTGTCGACCTTGGAGCAAAATGGTCAGGTGACCTTCCTTCACAAGATTGCGCCAGGTCCTGCCGACAAGTCTTACGGTATCCATGTGGCCAAAATCGCAGGTATGCCAGAAGATTTGCTCAAGCGGGCGGATAATATTTTGCAGCAGTTGGAAAATCATGCGTCGTCCAGTCAGTCTAGTCAGCCAAATCTAGTGAGTGAACCAGCCTCGGGTCAGTTGGATTTGTTTGCAGAAATTAGCAGCCATCCTGTGTTGGATGAATTGCAGGCTCTGGACATCCACAATATGACCCCTATGGAGGTCATGATGGTGGTTGCAGAGTTGAAGAAGAAGCTGTGAGATGAGTATCGGCAGGAAGAAATAATTGAGGTAAGGAATGAAAAAAATCACGACAACTCATTTTACATGGTTGGTGGCAGATGCGGGCGAGACAACAGATATTGATTTTTTGAAGGAAAATCTCCATTTGGATTCGGAAATCCTGTCCTACGTATTGGATAAAAACGAATTTGCGCGTTTGGAGTATGACAAACATAGTCAGGAACTGTTGGTGATTTACAATGCCCTGCGTTCAAATTCTAAGTCAGATTTGACCTACCAGACAGCTCCGGTGTCTTTCTTTGTATCTGGCAATCAGTTACTGACGATTTTTGGTGAGGATACCAATTATTTGCAGGCCAGTTTTGAACGAATATTGCATAGGCGACAGGATGCGACCATGCTAGAATTTGTTTTCACTGCCCTGTTTCTGATTTCAAAAGCCTATTTCCCAGTTCTGGAGAAATTGAACCGCAAAAGTTCGGAATTAAACAGGGTCTTGCGCGATGAGACGACTAAAAAATCTCTTTTGGAATTGTCAGATTTGGGAACTGGTCTAGTTTATCTGGCCTCTGCCAGCAAGCAAAATGCTTTGTTATTGGAACAATTGCAGGGGCAGACCTTTTACAAAAGCTTGTCGGAAGATGAACTGGAACAATTGGAAGATGCCCACATCGAGGCCCGTCAGCTGATGGAAATGACCAATCTATCAGCCCAAGTCATCGAGAAGTTGGAAGGCACCTACAATAATGTCCTTAACAACAATTTGAACGATACCATGAAAACCATGACCAAATTATCTATCCTTTTGGCCATCCCAGCCATTGTCACAGGATTTTTCGGTATGAACGTGGAACTTCCTAGTATTTTCATGAAAATCAGCCAGTCTTGGTTTTGGGTCATTATCCTCTCGGCAGGTCTGTGGGGAGTGATTGCACTCTTTCTCAATCGCATTATGCGCAAGGAGACTAGACGTTAAAATGATGTTAGTCAGAACAGTGGTTCTGGCTTTTTTGCCGTTTAGACGTGGAATTTGACCGAATGGCGACAGGCTATTGAAATTCGTCTGTTAATGGGTTTTAATAGTCTTAGAAGTTAGCTGGCTTTGAAAAAAGAAGGGAGAGCATATGAAAGTGAAGGTTGCTATTTCGCCCGAAATCCTAGAAGATTTGGTTACGGTTGAAGCGAGAAAATTAACATCACAGATTAGTAGTTTGGTGGAAATGATTGAGACCTTTGGTAGGCAGGCGGAGCGTCTGACGGTCAAAAAAGGTGAGGAGGTTCACTTGTTGGAGTTGTCGGAGATTTACCGACTCTATTTGGAAAATAAAATATTGCAGATTGAGACGAGGGATGCAGTTTACCAGTCAGATTTGCGGCTTTATCAGGTCAAGGAGGCATTGTCATTGGATTTTCTACAGGTCTCTCAGTCAGAAATCATCAACTTGAAGCAATTGGGTCACTTAAAACAGACACCTAATGGCTTGGTCAAGTTAGTCATGAAAAATGGGGCGGGAACATATTCATCTCGCCGTTATTTGAAAGTTATTAAAGAAAGGTTAGGATTATGAAAAAATATCTCTTATCGGCATCTTTGGGTGTCACCATTGGTAGTTTAATTTCAATTGTTATGGCAAGCTTCTTTGGCGAAGGTTACTATTTGCCAATTAATCCTCATTCGACCATGGGAGCCATTTATCTGGAGCGGTTTTCGCAGCCGCTGATTATGCTGATTTCGGTTGTTATTTGGGGGGCAATTGGTGTGCTCTTCCAAGCTGCGGACAAGATTTTTGAGCAAGATTGGAGCTTGGTTCGGATGACGGTGATGCATTTTCTGGTAACGGCAATCGGTTTTACACCGCTATCGATTTTAGCGGGATGGTTCCCAGTCAATCTTGCAGGACTGCTCTTTTTCTGGCTGCTCTTTATCTTGATTTATGCCTTGATTTATTGGTTTAATATCCATCAGATGCGCCAACAAATTGAACGAATCAATCGTTCTTTGGATAAATAAGCAAAATTTGCTACAATGGATATTGGAATAAACAAGGAGTTTTCATGAAGACAATTCAACTTGTATTTTTTGGTTTTTTCTTATTGTTTAATTGTGGCTATATTCTTTATAATCTCATCACAGGCTTTGATTGGTCTCAAATTCTCTTGCCAGTTGCCTTTGCCCTGTTTAGCGGATGGGGATGTTACTCACTTTTTAAGGAGATGAAACAAGCCAAATAATCTCTTAGATGTAAAACATTCGTCTAAGGTTAGGGAATATCGTTCTCTTTTTATAAATTGCCCGTTCTTTTTAGCTGATATAGAAGAAATCGATAGGATATTGTCTTTGTGCTATAATAAAAGATATGACAAATGAGAGAACTAAAACAAATCATATTATTGAATTGCCAGATATTCTAGCCAATCAGATTGCAGCCGGAGAGGTCATTGAGCGTCCGGCCAGTGTCGTTAAGGAGCTTTTGGAAAATTCCATCGATGCAGGCGCGACTCAGATTCAGATTGTGATTGAAGAAGCGGGGCTCAAGACCATTCAAATTACGGACAACGGCGAGGGCATTGCGCATGATGAGGTGCGCTTGGCCCTTCGCCGTCATGCGACTAGCAAGATAAAAAATCAAGCGGACCTTTTTCGTATTCGGACCTTGGGTTTTCGTGGTGAGGCCCTGCCCTCTATCGCCTCTGTCAGCCAGATGGTGATTGAAACGGCCACTGCGGATCATCCTCACGGCATCTTGCTGGAGGCTAAGGGCGGGGTAGTTGAAAAAGAAGAACCTATCAGCCGTCCAGTCGGGACTCAGATGACGGTTTCGGATTTATTTTACAATACCCCTGCTCGGCTCAAATATGTCCGCAGCCAGCAGGCCGAATTATCTCACATTATCGACGTTGTCAACCGTCTCAGCCTAGCCCATCCAGAAATCAGCTTTACTCTGATAAATGAAGGTCGGGAATTGCTTGCCACTGCTGGAACAGGCAATCTCCGTCAGGCCATTTCTGGTGTCTACGGCATTGCATCGGCTAAGAAAATGGTTGAAATTGTTGCCGAGGACTTGGATTTTCAGGTGTCGGGCTATGTTTCCTTACCCGAATTGACCCGGGCCAACCGCAACTACATCAGCATTTTCATCAACGGCCGCTACATCAAGAATTTCCTGCTTAACCGAGCGATTTTGGAAGGATATGGCAGTAAGCTCATGGTCGGACGTTTTCCACTGGCGGTGCTTGCCATTGAGATTGACCCTTATCTTGCTGATGTCAATGTCCATCCGACCAAGCAGGAAGTCCGTATTTCCAAGGAAAAGGAGCTGATGCAGCTCATTCGTGAAGCCATTGCTCAAGCCCTCAAGGAGCAAGATTTGATTCCAGATGCTTTGGAAAATCTGGCGAAATCCAGCACGCGGACCAAGGTCAAAGCTGAGCAGACGACGTTACCGTTGCGTGAGACCAATCTCTACTACGACACGGTCAAGAAAGATTTCTTCCTCAAGCCAGAGGTTGTGGCGGAGGAGATTGCGCCATTGGAAATGGCAGAGCAGTCGAGTCAGCCTGAGCCTCAGGCTGCAGCTATCAAATTTGCCCAGCGTTTGTCAGCAGACGAGCAGGATGCCGAGCATCCTGCCCTCAGTCAGAAAGAATTAGCCAAGTTGGCCAATCAGCTGGACCAAGAACAGACGTCAACCTTCCCAGAATTGGAATATTTTGGTCAGATGCACGGAACCTATCTCTTCGCTCAAGGAAAGGGCGGTCTCTATATCATCGACCAGCACGCTGCTCAGGAGCGGGTCAAGTACGAATATTACCGGGAGAAAATTGGCGAGGTGGACAATTCTGCCCAGCAACTTTTAGTGCCTTACATTTTTGAATTTCCGCAAAATGATGCCCTGACCCTGTCCAGTAAGTTGGACAGCCTGCGCCAGGTCGGCATCAATCTAGAAGAGTACGGTAGCAACCAATTCATCCTGCGGGAACATCCGATATGGATGCAGGAAGAGGAAATTGAGTCTGGGGTCTATGAGATGTGTGACATGTTGCTCTTGACCGACCAAGTTTCCATCAAGCAGTATCGGGCTGAGTTGGCTATTATGATGTCCTGCAAGCGGTCGATTAAGGCTAACCATGCCTTGGATGACTATTCGGCGCGTGACCTCATTCGCCAGCTGTCCCACACGAAAAATCCTTATAACTGTCCGCACGGTCGCCCAGTTTTAGTCAACTTCAGCAAGTCGGACATGGAAAAAATGTTCCGTCGCATTCAAGAAAATCACACCTCTTTACGAGAATTAGGAAAGTATTAGAAAATCATGTACGACTATATCAAAGGAAAACTTACGAAAATCACTGCTAAATACATCGTCATTGAAGTGACGGGTATTGGCTACATTCTTCATGTGGCCAATCCTTACGCTTTTTCTGGCCATGTCAACCAAGAAGTGACGGTGTACACGCATCAAGTCATTCGAGAAGATGCCCACTTGCTTTACGGATTTATGACAGAAGCTGAAAAGTCTGTCTTTCTCAGCCTGATTTCTGTGTCTGGTATCGGTCCGACAACAGCTCTAGCCATCATTGCCGTGGATGATAATGACGGGCTGGTTCGGGCCATTGAGCAGAAAAATATTACCTACCTGACCAAGTTTCCGAAAATCGGTAAAAAAACAGCCCAGCAAATGGTGCTGGACTTGGAAGGCAGGTTTGTTATGAGCGAAGAAACAGGTCCCGTCGAAACGTCGGCTCCGACCAGTGAAAATCATGCCTTGGAAGAAGCAATGGAGGCAATGGAGGCACTCGGCTACCGACCGGCTGAACTCAAGAAAATCAAGAAATTCTTCGACGGCACGACCGATACCGCTGAGAATTACATCAAGTCCGCCCTCAAGATGTTGATGAAGTGAGGATAGTGATGAGATTAAATTTGATACATGCTGGGACTAGCCATAGACCAAACTATCCTTTGTCAGGAAAAGAATTTTCTATTGATTATCACTATATGCCTCATGAAGAGGTTGTCATCATAGGACGCATAGACCCTAATTACCACTTTTTTGAAGCTCGAGCATCTTTGAAAGACACGGAAAAAATATCGTCCATCTATAAGGACTTGATGGCGGATCAACAGGACCATGTTCGCCTTGGGACACTCCATCATCTCGGCTATACCTATTCTGGTCGTCTGAGTGCTTCTCTAATATCGAATTATGTCGGTTATTGGGATACATACACGGGTCTGCAAATTAAGCAGAAAGATGAACATTCTGGCGGACATTTTGCTTATTTTTTACAAAGACACTATCGTGAACAAGTGAGAAAGGCGGAGCTACGCGATAGGAGTGGTTCGTATGTATCAATCCTGGAAAATTATCAAGCCTATCTAAAAACAGTTGATTATATGGCTTATGAGGGTAAGGTAGAACCTCTGAGGCAGATATTGGAGCAAGAGGCTTATGTGCTTCTGTCTCAAAATGAAGAGCTCGTTCAAGCTTATAAAGCTTGTCTAGATTTGATAGGATCGCTCTATAATACTTATCAGACTGCCATTCTTTAATGCTAGAAAGGAAAAATATGAACCGTTGTTCTTGGGTCAATCTCAACAATCCCTTCTATATAGCCTATCACGATCAAGAATGGGGGCGCCCTTTGCATGAGGAGCAGGCTCTCTTTGAATTGCTCTGTTTGGAGACCTATCAAGCAGGTCTGTCTTGGGAAATTGTGCTCAACAAGCGACAGGCTTTCAAGGCTGTCTTTCATGATTATGACTATCAAGCGGTTGCTAGCATGACTGACCAGCAGCTGGATGCCCTGCTCGACAATCCAGCTATTATTCGGCACAAGGCTAAGCTCTACGCGACCCGTGCCAATGCCCAAGCCTTTCTCAAGTTACAGGAAGAATGCGGCAGTTTTGACCATTATATCTGGTCTTGGCTAGCAGGTCGCCCACAGGTCAATTCGGTTGGTGACTACCGTCAAGTTCCTGCTAAAACCTCCCTTTCCGAGGCTATTTCCAAGGACTTGAAAAAACGAGGTTTTAAATTTGTCGGTCCTGTCTGCGTCTATTCTTTCCTACAAGCAGCCGGGCTCATTAACGACCATGAAAATACGTGTGACTGGAAAAATATCTAAAACCACCACCCAATTACGAACTAATAGATAGGCAGGTAACTGCATGCTATCAAAAGTAGAAGGAGGATTATGAAAGCAGAACTCATCGCCGTAGGCACTGAAATTTTGACCGGTCAGATTGTCAATACCAACGCGCAATTTCTATCTGAAAAATGTGCTGAATTGGGTATTGACGTCTATTTTCATACAGCAGTAGGCGATAATGAAAAGCGTCTTTTGTCGGTGTTGGAGATTGCCAGCAAGCGAAGTGATATGGTCATTCTCTGTGGCGGTTTGGGACCGACGGAGGACGATTTGACCAAGCAGACCCTGGCTCAGTTTTTAGGACGCGACTTGGTCTTTGACAAGAGGGCCGTGGACAAGCTGAACCGCTTTTTTGCCAGTCGTCCCGGTCGTATTCGCACACCCAATAATGAGCGTCAGGCTCAATTGGTGGCTGGTTCTATTCCCTTGCACAATCCCACAGGGCTGGCTGTAGGGAGTATGATTGAACAAGACGGCGTTACCTATATTGTCTTGCCAGGACCGCCTAGCGAACTCAAAGCCATGTTTGCCCAGAGTTTGCTGCCGCTGTTGACCCAATCCGAGCAACAACTCTATTCGCGGGTCTTGAGGTTCTTTGGTATCGGCGAGAGTCAGTTGGTTACTATCTTGGCAGACTTGATTGACCAACAGACGGACCCGACTCTAGCCCCTTATGCTAAAACAGGGGAAGTCACCCTGCGCCTGTCTACCAAGGCGACCAGTCAGGTAGAGGCAGATGCCAAACTAGCCCAGCTAGAAAAGACGATTCTGGAGCGAGATAATTTAGCAAAATACCTATATGCCTATGGTGAGGACAATAGTCTGGCTAAAACGGTTGCGGATTTGTTGGTTGACAAGCAGCAAACCTTGTCCATTTTGGAGCAGGGAACGGGAGGTCAGTTGCAAGCGGAATTGAGCGCAACCATGACAGACCAGATGTATTTTAGCGGGGGTCAGGTCAGAGGTCAGGGTCCAATCAGCTCGGACAGCTTGGTGACAGAAGCCAGTCAGTTGCGGAAGGAATTGGCGACAGATTTGACTCTGGCTGTTTCGGTGGCTGTCAAACCCCAATCGACTGTTGACAACGTCCTTGCCAAGGTCAGTCTGGTCTTGGTCAGCACCTCTGGGATTGTCCAAAAAGAAGTGGATTTAGGGGGGTATTCATGGCTCTATCTGCGTCAGTTAGCTTGCCTGCAGGCCTTAGACTTTGTACGAAATACTTTGTGAAATAGCAGAACTTTGCTATAATGGTTTGATTAGAAAAAGAGGAGAAAGAAATTGGCTAAGAAACCATCGAAAAAATTAGAAGAAATTACTAAAAAATATGGAGATGAGCGCAAAAAAGCTTTAGATGACGCTCTCAAGTCTATCGAAAAAGACTTTGGTAAGGGGGCAGTGATGCGCCTGGGTGAGCGTGCCGAGCAAAAGGTTCAGGTCATGAGCTCTGGTAGCTTGTCGATTGACATCGCTCTGGGCGCTGGTGGCTATCCGAAGGGTCGTATCGTCGAGATTTACGGTCCAGAATCATCTGGTAAGACGACGGTTGCCCTTCATGCGGTTGCCCAATGTCAAAAAGAAGGCGGTATTGCAGCCTTTATCGATGCCGAGCATGCTTTGGATCCTGCTTATGCAGCGGCTCTAGGTGTTAACATTGATGAATTGCTCTTGTCGCAGCCGGATTCTGGTGAGCAGGGTTTGGAAATCGCTGGCAAATTGATTGACTCTGGTGCTGTTGATTTGGTCGTTGTCGACTCAGTTGCGGCTCTTGTACCGCGTGCGGAGATTGACGGTGACATCGGTGATAGCCACGTTGGTCTGCAGGCGCGTATGATGTCTCAGGCCATGCGCAAATTGGGTGCATCAATCAACAAAACCAAGACCATTGCTATTTTCATCAACCAACTCCGTGAAAAAGTGGGTGTCATGTTTGGTAACCCAGAAACCACGCCGGGTGGTCGTGCCTTGAAGTTCTATGCCTCTGTTCGTTTGGATGTTCGTGGCAATACCCAAATCAAGGGTACGGGTGATCAGAAAGACCAGAACGTTGGTAAGGAAACCAAGGTCAAGGTCGTGAAAAACAAGGTCGCTCCGCCATTTAAAGAAGTTGTCGTGGAAATCATGTACGGAGAAGGGATTTCGCAGACGGGCGAGTTGATTCAAATCGGTAGCGACTTGGGTATCATCAAAAAAGCAGGTGCTTGGTATTCTTACAACGATGAGAAAATCGGTCAAGGTTCGGAAAATGCTAAGAAGTTCTTGGCTGAAAATCCAGAAATTTTTGCAGAGATCGACCGCAAAATCCGTATTCACTACGGTTTGATTGAAGATGATAACGCACCAGCTGAAACGGCTGATACAAAGGCGGAAGCTACTGAAGAAGTTCCTGCTACTGAAACAGAAACCAATGTAGAATTGGAAGAAGTAGTACTTGACCTCGATGGCGGCATCGAATTAGAAGAATAATTCCGAAAAAGTCTAGTCTAGCTAGGCTTTTTCTCATAAAAACCGAATTTTCCCCCTTAAATTTAAAGTTTTTTTGCAAAATAGGTCTGCAGACTGAGGGATTTTGTGGTATAATGGTTTATAATGTGTTTACGAAGATGTAGCAAAGGAGTGACTACATGATTAAAATTTATACTGTATCTAGTTGTACCTCTTGTAAAAAAGCAAAAAATTGGTTAAATGCTCACCAACTTTCATACAACGAGCATAACCTTGCAAAAGAAGCCATTACTAAGGAAGAAATTATGAATATTTTGACCAAGACAGAAAATGGTATTGCAAGTATTGTTTCTTCAAAAAACCGTTATGCTAAGAGCTTGGACTTCGATATTGAGGATTTAAGCGTTAATGAGGTTATTGATTTAATTACCTCAAATCCTCGGATTTTGAAAAGCCCGATTCTGATTGACGAGAAACGTCTTCAGGTAGGCTATAAGGAAGATGACATTCGTGCCTTCCTGCCACGCTCAGTGCGTAATGTAGAAAATGCTCAAGCTCGGATGAGAGCAGCCCTATAAAGTAGATGAAAGAACTCTAGCTCTAGGGTTCTTTTATGCTATATCATTGAGTTCAGGGGCTATATGTGGTATAATAGACTATAAGATAAGGAAAGAAGGTGTAAGTATGGGATTCACAGAAGAAACTGTCCGTTTTCGTCTGGACGATACAGATAAGCAAGAAATCAGCAAAACGCTGACCAGTGTTTATCGGTCGCTTGACGAGAAAGGCTACAATCCAATCAATCAGATTATCGGCTATGTCTTGAGTGGGGACCCTGCTTATATTCCTCGCTACAATGATGCCCGTAATCAGATTCGTAAACACGAGCGCGACGAAATCATTGAAGAATTGGTACGCTACTACTTGAAAGGGAATGGGATTGACCTCTAATGAGAATTATGGGATTAGATGTCGGTTCAAAAACCGTCGGTGTAGCCATTTCGGATCCCTTGGGTTTTACGGCCCAGGGTTTAGAAATTATTCCTATAAATGAAGAAAAAGGTGAGTTCGGTTTTGAAAGGCTAAGCGAACTTGTTTCCCAGTATAAGGTGGACAAGTTTGTTGTTGGCCTACCCAAGAACATGAACAATACTAGCGGTCCGCGTGTTGAGGCCAGTCAAGCCTACGGTGATTTATTGGTGGAACAGTACGGACTGCCTGTTGATTACCAGGATGAGCGCTTGACCACTGTAGCGGCTGAACGTATGTTGATTGAGCAGGCGGATATCAGTCGCGGAAAACGTAAAAAAGTTATTGACAAATTGGCAGCCCAGCTGATTTTGCAAAATTATTTAGATAGAACATTTTAAAGGAGATACGAATGGCACATCATCACGACCATGAACATGACCACAACCACGACGAGCGTGAATTGATTACTTTAGTAGACGACCAAGGTAATGAAACCTTGTTTGAAATTTTATTGACAATTGACGGTCAAGAAGAATTTGGTAAAAACTACGTTCTCTTAATTCCTGCAAGTGCAGAGGAAGATGAGAACGGTGAGGTGGAAATCCAAGCTTACTCGTATATCGAAAACGAGAACGGCACAGAGGGCGATTTGCAACCAATCCCGGAAGATGCAACAGCAGAATGGGACATGATTGAAGAAGTCTTCAACAGCTTTATGGAGGAATAAAAAGGTCCGGGGGACCTTTTTATCTTTTGCTTGAAAACCAAGGAGCTAATCAAGGTCCTGTGGACATCGAATCATGAGTCCATAAATTAAAAATCGAATAAAGGTCTGGTGATTGTTTTAATCTGCTCCCTGTCGTTAGAATGAAATTTCTAACGATTTTTTTAAGGAAGCTAGAAAAAAATAACACTAAAATCAATGAACAACTTGAAGGTAGAAGATTGTATGAAAGATGAGTTAGAAAGATATTTGTTAAAAGACCCTGATATCATTAGGATTTTGGGGATTGTAAAGGATTTAGACTTAGCGGACTCGTGGATTTGTGCAGGAACAATTCGTAATTTTATCTGGAATCACTATCGTTTTGATAAAAATACGGATGTTGATTTAATCTTTTACGATGAGAAAATATCGCATCAAGCAACAAAAGAATTAGAAGCAAATTTGCGACAAAGATATCCGGAATATCAGTGGGAAATTAAGAATCAAGTATTTATGCACATTCATAGCCCGGCTACCTCTCCTTATCAATCGTCAAAGGGTGCCTATCATATCCCTTGTTGGTTTTGAGCTTGTAGAATATTTCGATGAGGGTTGCCTGTGGATTTCTTCGGATGCAATTTTTAATCCAGGTAAGCTCCTGTTCGGTATGAGCTTTTGGATGAGGTGTTAGAGGTCGATGCGACCGGTCTTTCAGCGATTCTTTGGTGCCGTCGAATCGCTTGTTCCACCGCATGAGAGAGGCTTTTGAGACCTTGTAGCGTCGACAGATGAAGGTGACAGAAGCTCCATTTCGATAGGTTTTAACAGCGTGGTAGCGTGTTTCCAGAGTGTGTGGCAAATAGCGAAGATTTTGTGGTATACTAGTCATGAGAAGATTTCCTTTTTGATGAGTAGGTGGTACTCTTATCATATCAGGGAATCTTCTTTTTGACTTCTAGAAGTTTCACATCTATTGTAACGCTACATTTGATTTTTAAATTTTTAAGTAAAAACTCTTGCAATGCACAATATAATTTGATAGAATGTTCTAGTGCCGTAAAAATTACGGCTGTAGCTTTGATGCAAGAGGTTGCGACACGCTCGGTTGCATTGCCACGCAACACGTGTTGGTTTTCTTGTGGAGCTAGCCTATTATCTTAAATAGACGAAAAGGAGAAAAAGATGGCAAACAAAAAAATCCGCATCCGCTTGAAAGCGTACGAACACCGTACACTTGATACAGCAGCTGCAAAAATCGTTGAAACTGCAACACGTACAGGTGCTCAAGTAGCAGGTCCAGTTCCACTTCCAACAGAACGTAGCCTATACACAATCATCCGTGCGACTCACAAGTACAAAGATTCTCGTGAGCAGTTCGAAATGCGTACACACAAACGTTTGATCGACATCATCAACCCAACTCAAAAAACAGTTGATGCTTTGATGAAATTGGATCTTCCAAGTGGTGTAAACGTAGAAATCAAACTTTAATTGATTTTGAGCATGAAAAACGCTCGTTAAAAACTTTTTAAATACAAAATAAGAAAAGGAATATTTTTCTCATGACAAAAGGAATCTTAGGGAAAAAAGTGGGAATGACTCAAATCTTCACTGAATCTGGTGAATTTATCCCTGTTACTGTCATCGAAGCAACTCCAAACGTTGTTCTTCAAGTGAAAACAGTTGAAACTGACGGTTATGCAGCAGTTCAAGTTGGTTTTGATGACAAACGTGAAGTATTGAGCAACAAACCTGCCAAAGGCCATGTAGCTAAAGCTAACACAGCTCCTAAGCGCTTCATTCGTGAATTCAAAAACATTGAAGGCTTGGAAGTTGGACAAGAAATTACAGTTGAAACTTTCGCAGCTGGTGATGTTGTTGATGTAACTGGTACATCTAAAGGTAAAGGTTTCCAAGGTGTTATCAAACGCCATGGTCAATCACGTGGTCCTATGGCTCACGGTTCTCGTTACCACCGTCGTCCAGGTTCTATGGGTCCTATTGCACCTAGCCGTGTATTCAAAGGTAAAAACCTTGCAGGTCGCATGGGCGGCAACCGTGTAACAATTCAAAACCTTGAAGTTGTACAAGTTGTTCCAGAAAAGAACGTTATCCTTATCAAAGGTAACGTACCAGGTGCTAAGAAATCTCTTATCACTATCAAGTCAGCAGTTAAAGCTGGTAAATAATAAGGAAAGGGGAAATCAGTCGAAATGGCAAACGTAACATTATTTGACCAAACTGGTAAACAAGCTGGTGAAGTAGTTCTTAACGATGCGATCTTTGGTATCGAGCCAAACCAAGCAGTTGTATTTGATGTGATCATCAGCCAACGTGCTAGCCTTCGTCAAGGTACTCACGCAGTTAAAAACCGTTCAGCAGTCTCAGGTGGCGGACGCAAACCATGGCGTCAAAAAGGAACTGGACGTGCTCGTCAAGGTTCTATCCGTTCACCACAATGGCGTGGTGGTGGCGTAGTCTTCGGACCAACTCCACGTTCATACGCGTACAAACTTCCACAAAAAGTTCGTCGCTTGGCACTTAAATCTGTTTACTCAGAAAAAGTTGCTGAAAACAAATTTGTAGCTGTTAACTCACTTGAATTCACAGCTCCAAAAACTGCTGAATTTGCAAAAGTACTTGCAGCATTGAGCATTGATTCTAAAGTCCTTGTTATTCTTGAAGAAGGCAACGAATTCGCAGCTCTTTCTGCTCGTAACATCCCAGGAGTTAAAGTTGCAACTGCAACAACTGCAAGCGTACTTGACATCGCAAATGCAGACAAACTTCTTGTAACTCAAGCAGCTATCTCTAAAATTGAGGAGGTTCTTGCATAATGAATTTGTATGATGTTATCAAAAAACCTGTCATCACAGAAAGCTCAATGGGCCAACTCGAAGCAGGCAAGTATGTATTTGAAGTTGACACTCGTGCGCACAAACTCTTGATCAAGCAAGCTGTTGAAGCTGCATTCGAGGGTGTTAAAGTTGCAAATGTTAACACAATCAACGTGAAACCTAAAACAAAACGCGTAGGTCGTTATGTAGGTCGCACAAACAAAGTGAAAAAAGCAATCATCACATTGGCTGCTGATTCAAAAGCGATCGAATTGTTCGCTACAGCTGACGCTGAATAATCAAAGGAGGAATTAACGTGGGTATTAAAGTTTATAAACCAACGACAAATGGCCGTCGTAACATGACTTCTTTGGACTTCGCTGAAATCACAACAAGCACTCCAGAAAAAAGCTTGCTTGTTGCTTTGAAGAGCAAAGCTGGTCGTAACAACAACGGTCGCATCACTGTTCGTCACCAAGGTGGCGGTCACAAACGTTTCTACCGTTTGGTAGACTTCAAACGTAACAAAGATGGCGTTGAAGCAATCGTTAAAACTATCGAGTACGATCCAAACCGTTCAGCAAACATCGCTCTTGTACACTACACAGACGGTGTTAAAGCTTACATCATTGCTCCTAAAGGTCTTGAAGTTGGTCAACGCATCGTTTCAGGTCCAGAAGCAGATATCAAAGTTGGTAACGCACTTCCACTTGCAAACATCCCAGTCGGTACTGTTGTTCACAACATCGAGTTGAAACCAGGTCGCGGTGGTGAGTTGGTTCGTGCTGCTGGTGCATCTGCACAGGTTCTTGGTCAAGAAGGTAAATACGTTCTTGTTCGCCTTCAATCAGGTGAAGTTCGTATGATCCTTGGTACTTGCCGTGCTACTGTTGGTACTGTGGGTAACGAACAACATGGCCTTGTTAACCTTGGTAAAGCAGGTCGTAGCCGTTGGAAAGGTATCCGTCCAACAGTTCGCGGTTCTGTAATGAACCCTAACGATCACCCACACGGTGGTGGTGAAGGTAAAGCGCCAGTTGGTCGTAAAGCACCATCTACACCATGGGGTAAACCAGCTCTTGGTTTGAAAACTCGTAACAAGAAAGCTAAATCTGACAAACTTATCGTTCGTCGTCGCAACCAAAAATAATAGGTTGTTAGCTTAATTCCGCCAACTCGGTAGCCCGCTATGCGGGCAAGCCGCTGTGGTACATATTTTAAAGGAGAAAACACTAAAATGGGACGTAGTCTTAAAAAAGGACCTTTCGTCGATGAGCATTTGATGAAAAAAGTTGAAGCTCAAGCAAACGACGAAAAGAAAAAAGTTATTAAAACTTGGTCACGTCGTTCAACGATCTTCCCAAGTTTCATCGGTTATACAATCGCAGTTTACGATGGACGTAAACACGTACCTGTATACATTCAAGAAGACATGGTAGGTCACAAACTTGGTGAATTTGCGCCAACTCGTACTTACAAAGGTCATGCTGCTGACGACAAGAAAACTCGTCGTAAATAATTTAGGAGGAAAACACAATGGCAGAAATTACTTCAGCTAAAGCAACTGCTCGCACAGTACGTGTTTCACCTCGTAAATCACGTCTTGTCTTGGATAACATCCGTGGCAAAAGCGTAGCAGACGCAATCGCAATCTTGAAATTCACACCAAACAAAGCTGCAGGCATTATCGAGGGAGTTTTGAACTCAGCAATCGCTAACGCTGAAAATAACTTTGGTTTGGAAAAAGCTAACTTGGTAGTCAGCGAAGCATTCGCAAACGAAGGACCAACATTGAAACGTTTCCGTCCACGTGCGAAAGGTTCTGCTTCACCAATCAACAAACGCACAGCTCACATCACTGTAGTTGTGGCAGAGAAATAAGGAGGTAAAAACGTGGGTCAAAAAGTACATCCAATTGGTATGCGTGTTGGCATCATCCGTGATTGGGATGCTAAATGGTATGCTGAAAAAGAATACGCGGATTACCTTCATGAAGATCTTGCAATCCGCAACTTTATCAAAAAAGAATTGGCTGATGCGTCAACATCAACAATCGAAATCGAACGTGCTGTTAATAAAGTAATCGTTTCTATCCACACTGCTAAGCCAGGTATGGTTATCGGTAAAGCTGGTAGCAACGTTGATGCACTTCGTGCTCAATTGAACAAATTGACTGGTAAGCAAGTACACATCAACATCATCGAAATCAAACAACCTGATTTGGATGCACACCTTGTTGGTGAGTCAATCGCTCGTCAATTGGAGCAACGTGTGGCATTCCGCCGTGCTCAAAAACAAGCTATCCAACGTGCAATGCGCGCTGGTGCAAAAGGTATCAAAACACAAGTTTCTGGTCGTTTGAACGGTGCTGATATTGCCCGTGCAGAAGGCTACTCAGAAGGAACTGTTCCTCTTCATACACTTCGTGCGGATATCGACTACGCTTGGGAAGAAGCTTTGACAACTTACGGTAAACTTGGTGTTAAAGTATGGATCTACCGTGGTGAAGTTCTTCCAGCTCGTAAAAACACTAAAGGAGGTAAATAACAAATGTTAGTACCTAAACGTGTAAAACACCGTCGTGAATTCCGTGGAAAAATGCGCGGTGAAGCTAAAGGTGGAAAACAAGTAGACTTTGGTCAATACGGTCTTCAAGCAACTACTAGCTCATGGATTACAAACCGCCAAATCGAAGCTGCCCGTATCGCTATGACGCGTTACATGAAACGTGGTGGTAAAGTTTGGATCAAGATCTTCCCACACAAATCATACACTGCTAAAGCTATCGGTGTACGTATGGGTTCTGGTAAAGGTGCTCCTGAAGGTTGGGTAGCTCCAGTTAAACGCGGTAAGGTTATGTTTGAAGTAGCTGGCGTTTCTGAAGAAATTGCACGCGAAGCATTCCGCCTTGCAGGTCACAAATTGCCAGTTAAAGTTAAATTCGTAAAACGTGAAGCAGAATAAGGAGAAGACATGAAACTTCAAGAAATTAAAGATTTTGTAAAAGAACTTCGTGGCCTTTCTCAAGAAGAACTTGCTAAGAAAGAAAACGAATTGAAGAAAGAACTCTTCGAACTTCGTTTCCAAGCTGCTGCTGGTCAACTTGAGCAAACTGCTCGTTTGAACGAAGTGAAGAAACAAATTGCACGTATCAAAACTGTGCAATCTGAAACTAAATAATAGATTGGGAAAGGAGAATTTCAATGGAACGCAATAATCGTAAAGTTCTTGTTGGACGCGTAGTATCTGACAAAATGGACAAAACAATCACAGTTGTAGTTGAAACAAAACGTAACCACCCAGTCTATGGTAAACGTATTAACTACTCTAAAAAGTACAAAGCTCATGATGAAAACAATGTTGCTAAAGAAGGCGATATCGTTCGTATCATGGAAACTCGCCCGCTTTCAGCTACAAAACGTTTCCGTCTTGTAGAAGTTGTGGAAGAGGCAGTTATCATTTAATCAACCTGAAAGGAGAAAATTGACATGATTCAAACAGAAACTCGTTTGAAAGTTGCTGACAACAGTGGCGCACGTGAAATCTTGACAATCAAAGTTCTTGGTGGTTCAGGACGTAAATTCGCGAACATCGGCGACATCATCGTTGCTTCAGTAAAACAAGCTACTCCTGGTGGTGCGGTTAAAAAAGGTGACGTTGTCAAAGCCGTTATCGTTCGTACTAAGACAGGTGCTCGTCGTGCAGATGGTTCATACATCAAATTCGATGAGAATGCAGCAGTTATCATCCGTGAAGACAAAAACCCTCGCGGAACTCGTATCTTTGGCCCAGTGGCACGTGAATTGCGTGATGGCGGTTTCATGAAAATCGTTTCATTGGCACCAGAAGTACTTTAATTTAGAATCTAACAAACTAAGTCCCCTGGTTAAATCACTAACCAGGGTGCCCATTAGGGCGTAAGAAATCATAGGAGAAATCAAATGTTTGTAAAAAAAGGCGATAAAGTTCGCGTAATCGCTGGTAAAGACAAAGGCGTTGAAGCAGTTGTCGTAACAGCACTTCCAAAAGTAAACAAAGTTATTGTTGAAGGTGTTAACATCGTTAAGAAACACCAAAAACCAAACAGCGAAAACCCTCAAGGCGCTATCGTTGAAAAAGAAGCTCCAATCCATGTGTCAAACGTTCAAGTTCTTGACAAAAATGGTGTTGCAGGACGCGTTGGTTACAAGTTTGTAGACGGCAAAAAAGTTCGCTACAACAAAAAATCAGGCGAAGTGCTTGATTAATCACGAAGGAAAGGAGAAGTATAATGGCAAATCGTTTAAAAGAAAAATATCTTAATGAAGTAGTTCCTGCTTTGACTGAACAATTCAACTATTCTTCAGTTATGGCTGTGCCAAAAGTTGATAAGATCGTTTTGAACATGGGTGTTGGTGACGCTGTTTCTAACGCTAAAAACCTTGAGAAAGCTGCTCAAGAATTGGCTTTGATCTCAGGTCAAAAACCACTTATCACTAAAGCTAAGAAATCAATCGCCGGCTTCCGTCTTCGTGAGGGTGTTGCAATCGGTGCGAAAGTAACTCTTCGTGGCGAACGTATGTATGAGTTCTTGGACAAATTGGTTACAGTTTCACTTCCACGTGTACGTGACTTCCACGGTGTACCAACTAAGTCATTCGACGGACGTGGTAACTACACACTTGGTGTGAAAGAGCAATTGATCTTCCCAGAAATCAACTTCGATGATGTTGATAAAACTCGCGGTATGGATATCGTTATCGTTACAACTGCTAACACTGACGAAGAATCACGTGCATTGCTTACTGGCCTTGGTATGCCGTTTGCAAAATAAGAGGGAGAGAATAAATGGCTAAAAAATCAATGATCGCTAAGAACAAACGCCCAGCTAAGTTCTCTACACAAGCTTACACACGCTGTGAAAAATGTGGACGTCCACACTCAGTTTACCGCAAATTCAAATTGTGCCGTGTATGCTTCCGCGACTTGGCTTACCTTGGACAAATTCCTGGCGTAACAAAAGCTTCTTGGTAGGAATAACTTGCTATTCCCTTGCAATTCGTTGTCAGCACTTCTGGCCATACCTCAGTATTGCCTGCGAAGTGCTTCCTAGATTTGCTTAGGACTAGCAACTTATTCTATATATACACTTACTACTTGTCCGCAAGGACATCATTAACTAGCAAGTGATTCAATCAAACTGCTAGTAAGAGGAGAAACAACAAATGGTTATGACTGACCCAATTGCAGATTTTTTGACACGTATTCGTAACGCTAACCAAGCAAAACACGAAGTGCTTGAAGTACCTGCATCAAATATCAAAAAAGGTATTGCTACAATCCTTAAAAATGAAGGTTTTGTAAAAAACGTTGAATTCATCGAAGATGACAAACAAGGCATCATCCGCGTATTCTTGAAATACGGACCAAACGGTGAAAAAGTTATCACTAACTTGAAACGCGTTTCAAAACCAGGTCTTCGTGTTTACTCAAAACGTGAAGATATTCCAAAAGTTCTTAACGGACTTGGTATCGCAATCATCTCAACATCAGAAGGTCTTTTGACTGACAAACAAGCTCGTCAAAAGAACGTTGGTGGTGAGGTTATCGCCTACGTTTGGTAATCTTTTAGCTTCCAATTTCATCATGTGCCTGTGTTAGAGCGTCTTGGCATACTCGAGTATAGCCTGTGTCGCGCTCTGCCTTGTCACATTTAGAAATTGAAACCTAAAAGCATGATTGCTTCTCAAATGCGATTATGAAACCTGCTCATTCGAACACGGGCTGAAGTCCATGTTTCATCAATGAGCCCCCGTGAAAACTAGTCGTTTTACGGCTTGATAATTTAACAGGAGAATTAAAAATATGTCACGTATTGGTAATAAAGTAATTACATTGCCTGCTGGTGTTGAGCTTGCTCAAAACAACGGTGTGGTAACTGTAAAAGGACCTAAAGGGGAATTGACTCGTGAATTCCCAACTGCTATTGAAATCCGTGTGGAAGGTACAGAAGTTACTCTTCACCGTCCAAACGATTCAAAAGAAATGAAGACTATTCACGGTACTAGCCGTGCTAACCTCAACAACATGGTTGTTGGTGTTTCTGAAGGCTTCAAAAAAGAACTTGAAATGCGTGGTGTCGGTTATCGTGCTCAATTGGCTGGTAACAAATTGACACTTGCTGTTGGTAAATCACATCCAGATGAAGTGGTTGCACCAGAAGGTATCACATTTGAAGTTCCAACACCAACACAAATCGTCGTGTCTGGTATCAACAAAGAAGTTGTTGGTCAAACAGCAGCTTATATCCGTAGCCTTCGTGCTCCTGAGCCATACAAAGGTAAAGGTATCCGCTACGTTGGTGAATTCGTTCGCCGTAAAGAAGGTAAAACAGGTAAATAATAGCTTGCTGAGGTGGCTTAGCCACCTGGCTGACTATTTCTCAAATTGTTTCGTAAGAAACAGAATCATACATTAAGAGGTGAATATTGTGATTTCAAAACCAGATAAAAACAAAATCCGCCAAAAACGCCACCGTCGCGTTCGCGGTAAAATCTCTGGAACTGCTGCTCGCCCACGTTTGAACATTTTCCGTTCTAATACAGGCATCTACGCTCAAGTGATTGATGACGTAGCGGGTGTAACGCTCGCAAGCGCTTCTACTCTTGATAAAGAAGTTTCAAAAGGTACTAAGACAGAACAAGCTGTTGTTGTAGGTAAACTCGTTGCTGAACGCGCGGTAGCTAAAGGTATTTCTGAAGTGGTCTTTGACCGCGGTGGATATCTCTATCACGGACGTGTGAAAGCTTTGGCTGAATCAGCTCGTGAAAACGGATTGAAATTCTAATAGGGAGGACACTAAGAAATGGCATTCAAAGATAACGCAGTTGAAATTGAAGAACGCGTAGTAGCCATCAACCGTGTTACAAAAGTTGTTAAGGGTGGACGTCGTCTTCGCTTCGCAGCTCTTGTGGTTGTTGGTGACCGTAACGGTCGCGTAGGTTTCGGTACTGGTAAAGCTCAAGAAGTACCAGAAGCTATCCGCAAAGCAGTTGAATCTGCTAAGAAAAACATGATCGAGGTACCAATGGTTGGTACAACTATTCCTCACGAAGTTCGTTCAGAATTCGGTGGAGCTCGTGTTATGTTGAAACCAGCTTCAGAAGGTTCTGGGGTTGCTGCCGGTGGTGCAACTCGTGCCGTAATCGAATTGGCTGGTATCGCTGATGTGACATCTAAGTCACTCGGTTCAAACACACCAATCAACATCGTTCGTGCAACTGTTGAAGGTTTGAAACAATTGAAACGTGCTGAAGAAGTGGCTGCACTTCGTGGCATCTCAGTTTCTGATTTAGCATAAGAAAGGAGATACTCATGGCTCAAATTAAAATTACTTTGACTAAGTCTCCAATCGGTCGCAAACCAGAGCAACGTAAAACAGTTGTTGCACTTGGACTTGGTAAATTGAACTCTTCAGTTGTTAAGGAAGATAACCCAGCTATTCTTGGAATGGTGAACGCTATCTCTCACTTGGTAACTGTTGAAGAAGTTAAGTAACTTATACTAAAGTTAACAATAAACAGACTAGGTCGCATGGAGAAATCTTTGCGACTTCTAGTCAATTTTGATAGAAGCGAGTTTGTGGGCGGCTTACTCTAACTCCCCACAGGCGCTAGCATATAAAAGAGGAGAAATATATAATGAAACTTCATGAATTGCAACCTGCAACAGGTTCACGTAAAGTCCGCAACCGTGTAGGTCGTGGTACATCATCAGGTAACGGTAAAACATCTGGCCGTGGTCAAAAAGGTCAAAAAGCTCGTAGCGGTGGCGGTGTTCGTCCTGGTTTTGAGGGTGGACAAACTCCATTGTTCCGTCGTCTTCCAAAACGTGGATTTACAAACATCAACGCTAAAGAATACGCAATCGTTAACCTTGATCAATTGAACGCTTTTGAAGATGGTGCTGAAGTAACACCAGTTGTACTTATCGAAGCTGGTATCGTTAAAGCTGAAAAATCAGGTGTTAAAATCCTTGGTAACGGCGAATTGACGAAGAAATTGACAGTGAAAGCTGCTAAATTCTCTAAATCAGCTGAAGAAGCAATCACTTCTAAAGGTGGCTCAGTAGAAGTCATCTAAGAGGTGACCGCCTATGTTTTTTAAACTTTTAACAGATGCTCTAAAAGTAAAAGCTGTTCGTAAGAAAATCTTATTTACAATTTTTATCCTTTTGGTGTTCAGGATTGGTACACATATCACCGTTCCTGGTGTCAATGCCAAAAGCTTAGAAGCATTGTCAAACGTTCCCTTCCTAAACATGATGAGTTTGGTTTCGGGTAACGCTTTGAAAAATTTCTCTGTTTTTGCACTGGGTGTCAGCCCTTATATCACGGCTTCGATTATTGTTCAACTGCTTCAGATGGACATTTTGCCGAAGTTTGTAGAGTGGGGCAAGCAGGGCGAGGTTGGTCGTCGGAAATTAAACCAGGCGACTCGCTATATTTCCTTGGTTTTGGCCTTTGTCCAATCCATGGGGATTATCGCCAGCTTTAATGCCCTATCAGGAGCACGACTGACCAATATGCCAATGACTTGGCAGACCTATCTTTTGCTGGGTTCTATCTTGGCAACCGGTTCTGTCATTGTGACTTGGTTGGGAGAACAAATTTCTGATAAGGGCTATGGTAACGGAACATCAATGATTATCTTTGCGGGAATCATTTCATCCTTGCCAGATACTTTTAGAGAAATTTATATCGACCGTTTTGTCAATATTGAGGCTAGTCGGATTACAGAATCCATCATTTATGTTGGACTTTTGATTGTACTCATCTTGTTTGTAGTCTACTTTACAACCTACATTCAACAAGCTGAATACAAGATTCCGATTCAATATACAAAACGTGCTCAAGGTGCGCCATCTAGCTCATATCTTCCCTTAAAATTGAATCCTGCAGGCGTTATCCCCGTTATCTTTGCCGGGTCTATCACTGCACTACCAAGTTCTTTGATTCAATTTTTTGCTAGTCAAAACAGAAGTGCGGGTTGGTTACTAGGTATTCAAGAGTATTTTGATTATTCCACTGTTAAAGGGATGCTGGTATATGCTGGATTGATTATCATTTTTACCTTTTTCTATACATTTGTACAGGTAAATCCTGAGAAAACGGCAGAGAGTCTTCAAAAAAGTGCGGCATATATCCACGGTGTTCGTCCAGGTAATGGAACGGAGAAGTATTTCTCTGTCCTGTTGAAACGTCTGGCGACAGTTGGTGCCTTGTTCTTGAGTTTTGTAGCCTTGTTACCAATTCTTGCTCAAAATATTTTTGGTCTTTCTTCCAATATTGCCTTCCTGGGTACTAGTTTGATTATCTTGATTATGACAAGTATCGAGGGTATCAAGCAATTGGAGGGATACCTTCTCAAGAGAAAATATGTAGGCTTTATGAACGTAACAGAATAGAATATAGGTTGACCTAGTCAACCTTCTATTTTGTTTTTAGATAAGTTTGTCAATTGTGGCAAATTTATGTGAAAACAAAATAAGGAGTTTGTCATGAATCTTTTAATTATGGGTTTGCCAGGTGCTGGTAAAGGGACTCAAGCGGCTAAGATTGTTGAAAAATTTAATGTTGCTCACATTTCTACAGGCGATATGTTCCGTGCTGCTATGGCTAATCAAACGGAAATGGGGTTACTTGCTAAATCGTATATCGACAAAGGCGACTTGGTTCCGGACGAAGTAACCAATGGTATCGTCAAAGAGCGTTTGGTGCAAGACGACATCAAGGAAAAAGGTTTCTTGCTAGATGGTTACCCACGTACGATTGAACAAGCGCATGCCTTGGATGCCAACCTAGCAGATCTAGGAATTGAACTTCAGGGTGTTATCAACATTGAAATCGATCCATCTAAATTGGTTGAGCGTCTTAGCGGTCGAATCATCCATAAAGAAACCGGTGAAACCTTCCATAAAATCTTTAACCCACCTGTTGGAGATTATAAAGAAGAAGATTTCTATCAGCGTGAAGATGATAAGCCTGAATCTGTTCAACGCCGTTTGGAGGTCAATATTGCCCAAGGTCAACCAATTATTGACCACTATCGTGCCAAAGGTTTGGTCCATGATATTGAGGGAGACCAAGACATCGAACTTGTTTTCCAAGCAATTGACACAGTCTTGTCAAATTTAAAATAATCTAATGGATTTGGCTTGCATTTTTCTTGTGAAAGTGATAAAATAGCCTAGTCTGACTTATAATTGTTACCTCTGTGTTCAGAGGGCATCAAATCGATATTTAGAGAGGGGATACTTTTGCATGGCAAAAGAAGATGTGATTGAAATTGAAGGCAAAGTAGTTGATACAATGCCAAATGCTATGTTTACTGTTGAGTTGGAAAATGGACACCAAGTCCTTGCAACTGTTTCTGGTAAAATCCGTAAGAACTACATTCGTATTTTGGTCGGAGACCGCGTAACTGTTGAGCTTAGTCCGTATGACTTGACTCGTGGACGTATCACATACCGCTTTAAATAGCCGAAATACTTGGAGGGATAAAACATGAAAGTAAGACCATCGGTCAAACCAATTTGCGAATACTGCAAAGTTATTCGTCGTAATGGTCGTGTTATGGTGATTTGCCCAGCAAACCCTAAACACAAGCAACGTCAAGGTTAAAATATAGAAAGGAGAAAACATGGCTCGTATTGCTGGAGTTGACATTCCAAATGACAAACGTGTAGTTATTTCATTGACATACGTATACGGTATCGGTCTTGCAACATCTAAAAAAATTCTTGCAGCTGCAGGCATTTCAGAAGATGTACGCGTGAAAGATTTGACATCAGATCAAGAAGATGCTATTCGTCGTGAAGTTGATGCAATCAAAGTTGAAGGTGACCTCCGTCGTGAAGTTAACTTGAACATTAAACGTTTGATGGAAATCGGTTCATACCGTGGAATCCGTCACCGTCGTGGACTTCCTGTCCGTGGACAAAACACTAAAAACAATGCTCGTACTCGTAAAGGTAAAGCCGTTGCGATTGCAGGTAAGAAAAAATAATATAGGAGGTAGAAAAATTGGCTAAACCAACACGTAAACGTCGTGTGAAAAAGAATATCGAATCTGGTATTGCACATATTCACGCTACATTTAATAACACTATTGTTATGATTACTGATGTGCATGGTAACGCTATTGCTTGGTCATCAGCTGGTGCTCTTGGTTTTAAAGGTTCACGTAAATCTACACCATTCGCAGCCCAAATGGCTTCAGAAGCAGCTGCTAAATCTGCACAAGAACACGGTCTTAAAACAGTTGAAGTTACCGTTAAAGGCCCAGGTTCAGGTCGTGAGTCTGCTATCCGCGCTCTTGCTGCCGCTGGTCTTGAAGTAACAGCAATTCGTGATGTGACTCCTGTACCACACAATGGTGCTCGTCCTCCAAAACGTCGCCGTGTATAATCATACCAACCATACACAGCTTTTCGTTTAAGAGGGAGTAAGAAATGATTGAGTTTGAAAAACCAACAATAACAAAAATTGATGAAAATAAAGATTACGGCAGATTTGTAGTCGAACCGCTTGAACGTGGTTACGGAACAACTCTTGGTAACTCTCTTCGTCGTGTACTTCTTGCTTCACTTCCGGGTGCTGCAGTAACATCAATTAAGATTGATGGTGTACTCCACGAATTCGACACAGTTCCAGGTGTCCGTGAAGATGTTATGCAAATCATTCTTAACATCAAAGGCATTGCTGTAAAATCTTATGTCGAAGACGAAAAGAAAATTGAACTTGATGTAGTAGGTCCAGCTGCGGTAACAGCAGGTGATATTCTTACAGATAGTGATATTGAAATTGTAAATCCTGATCATTATCTCTTCACAATTGCTGAAGGTGCAACATTTAAAGCGATTTTAACTGTAAATGCAGGTCGCGGTTATGTACCAGCTGAAGGCAATAAGAAAGATGATGCACCAGTAGGTACACTTGCGGTAGATTCAATCTATACGCCAGTTACAAAAGTCAATTATCAAGTTGAGCCAGCTCGTGTTGGTAGCAACGATGGATTTGACAAATTGACACTTGAAATCAGTACAAACGGTACAATTATTCCTGAAGATGCACTTGGGCTTTCTGCTCGTATCTTGATGGAGCACTTGGGTCTCTTTACAGATTTGACTGAAGTTGCAAAATCAGCTGAAGTGATGAAAGAATCTGAAACAGCATCTGATGACCGTATGCTTGATCGTACGATCGAAGAATTGGATCTTTCTGTTCGCTCATACAACTGTCTTAAACGTGCAGGCATCAATACTGTGTTTGACTTGACAGAGAAAACTGAGCCAGAAATGATGAAAGTGCGCAATCTGGGCCGTAAGAGTCTTGAGGAAGTGAAGATTAAACTTGCTGAACTCGGTCTTGGATTGAAAAATGATAAATAAATATAGGAGGAAATCATGGCATACCGTAAACTAGGACGCACTAGCTCACAACGTAAAGCAATGTTGCGCGATTTGACAACTGACCTTTTGATCAACGAATCAATCGTTACAACTGAAGCTCGTGCTAAAGAAATCCGTAAAACAGTTGAAAAAATGATCACACTTGGTAAACGTGGTGACTTGCACGCACGTCGTCAAGCTGCTGCATTTGTTCGTAACGAAATTGCATCTGAAAACTACGATGAAGCAACTGATAAGTACACAGCTACTACAGCTCTTCAAAAATTGTTCTCAGAAATCGCACCTCGTTATGCTGAGCGCAATGGTGGATACACTCGTATCCTTAAAACTGAACCACGTCGTGGTGATGCTGCCCCAATGGCAATTATCGAACTTGTATAAGATCATCAATTTTGTTGAGTGTTATGATGATGGAAGAGAAATCTTCTTAGTCTAGCTCTGGTCTACCGCTGGGCCTGCCCCAGCGGTAACACTCATCATATTGATTTGACGCTTGTTTACGAAATTACTCTAAGCTAGAATAATTTCGTAAGCAGGCGTTTTTTAGCTCTTGTTAACTATGAATGTCGGAGAATTCTTGTGATTCAATAAGTCTGTAGTGTTAGACGCAACTGCCCAATAACGAAGTATATTGGGCGGTTGCACTTGTCCTAAATCACTGAGCTGGATGGTCATAGTGCAGTACCTTATCCAAGAGTGTTTCTAGTGTCTCTTGGTGGATCGCTTGAAAGAATGTGAGTTCCACTTTTCCGAGACGAATTTTCATTAGAATATCGTTTCTGCCTTTCTTCTCAAAGCGACGAGATTTGGGAACAGTCAATGGGACGATGGGGTGTGATATAAAAAAATCCTCCAGTTCTGTTTTCTCTAACAGTATACTGGATAATAGGGAAGCTGAAAAGATACTCCGTTATTGGGCGGTTACGTTAGACTCATCTGTTAGCCCAATACGGTGCCCAGTTTAAGTGATGAGGGAGGATCAAAGCTATCAGATGGCCTGGATAATGAATTTTAGGTCTATTAGCTAAGTGATACTGAGAGTGGGGTTAGTTGATGATAGGATGTTGATGAAGAATATCTATCTCTGAGTATGAACTTATTTCTCATTTTCAGGAAGCTTGAAGTTGAGAATGTACCTTTGTCAATGATGTGAGACCAAAAAGGTGATTTTGAAGTTATCCATTTGTTAAGCTTTACTAGGAGCTAGCTTCTAGTAAAGCTTTTCTGATATCGATAGGAGATTTCCAGCCTAAAGTTTGCATAGGGAGTCGATTAGAACGATAAAGATAGGTTTTCATCTGCTTGATCAGATCGTCATAGGAGTAAAAGGTCAAGTGCTGGTAGAAACGTCGGTTATCATTTCGATGACTGCGCTCAACCTTGCCATTATGTCTGGGTGTTCGAGGACGAATTAGTTTGTGCTCAATACCAAGTTCCTGACAAAGTAGGTCTAGGGGGTGAATTTGCTTGGTCTCTTTGAAATGGGTAAACTCAAAACCATTATCCGTTTGAATAATTTTGGGTTTGTATCCAAA
>NZ_JBIMJP010000015.1:0-44758 GCF_043674155.1 Streptococcus sp. A23
CCTAACTCTATTATACTACTTTACATATGAAAAAGCCGTTAGAAATACAATTCTAACGACTTTGTCTTCAGTCTGAATGCCAGACTTAGTCTGGTCTTTTCTTTTGTGCTATAATAATCTCATGACAAGAATTTTAGATATGGAACAAATGCAGGATGAGGAGTACGTTGAGCGCACCCTGCGTCCGCAGATATTAAATGAATACATCGGTCAGGACAAGGTCAAGGACCAGCTGAAAATTTTTATCGAGGCGGCCAAGCTCCGTGATGAGGCTCTGGACCACACCCTGCTTTTCGGTCCTCCGGGTTTGGGTAAGACCACTATGGCTTTTGTGATTGCCAATGAACTGGGCGTTAATATCAAGCAAACCAGCGGCCCAGTCATTGAAAAGGCGGGTGACTTGGTGGCGCTTCTCAACGACCTAGAGCCAGGCGACGTCCTCTTTATCGATGAAATCCACCGTATGCCTATGGCGGTCGAGGAAATTCTCTACTCTGCTATGGAGGATTTCTACATCGACATCATGATTGGGGCAGGGGAAGCTAGCCGCTCCGTGCATTTGGAGTTGCCACCTTTTACCCTGATTGGAGCGACCACTCGTGCAGGCATGCTGTCCAATCCTCTGCGGGCTCGATTTGGGATTACCGGTCACATGGAGTATTACGAACTGGCTGATTTGACGGAGATTGTCGAGCGGACGGCGGATATCTTTGACATGGAGATTACTCATGAAGCTGCTATTGAGCTGGCTCGTCGGTCTCGTGGAACTCCCCGTATCGCCAACCGCCTGCTCAAGCGGGTGCGGGATTTCGCACAGATTATGGGCGACGGTCTGATTGACGATAGCATTACGGACAAGGCCCTGACCATGCTGGACGTGGACCGAGAGGGGCTGGACTATGTGGACCAAAAGATTCTCCGTACCATGATTGAAATGTACGGTGGCGGTCCTGTCGGCCTCAACACTCTATCGGTCAATATTGCCGAGGAGCGTGAAACGGTGGAGGATATGTACGAACCCTACCTGATTCAGCAGGGCTTCCTCATGCGGACGCGGACAGGGCGGGTTGCGACAGCCAAGGCCTACGAGCACTTGGGTTATCCCTATAGAGAAAAATAATGGCAGAGCAGATGAGACAAGTAGCTCGTTTATTTGGAGACTGGTCTGAGACGATTATATGGACCTGTTTAGAAGGTGCCATGGGAGATATTTATGTTGATGACAGCCAGTCGCCCCAGTCAGTTCTAGCTCTCTATGGACGGCAGAGCTTCTTTGGTTTTTTAGCTGGCCAGCCACATCGAGACTTGCTAAAAATCTGCGAGGAAAAAGATGTGATTATGGTTCCACAAACTCAGGCTTGGTCTGATTTAATAGAAGAAACCTACCCAGATGGTGTTTATTCATTTACTCGTTATGCAACAAAGAAAAATACGGTATTTGACCGGGGCGCTTTACAGGAAATGGTTGATGACTTGCCTGAAAGCTTTGATGTGAAACTGATTGACCGTAATCTGTACGAGGCTTGTCTGGTAGAGGAATGGTCACGGGATTTGGTGGGAAATTATATAGATGTGGAACAATTTTTGGACTTGGGTTTGGGCTATGTCATCTTGCATAAGGGACAGGTGGTCTCAGGGGCTTCATCCTATGCCAGCTATTCAGCTGGGATTGAGATAGAAGTGGATACTAGGGAAGATTATCGAGGTCTGGGTTTGGCAAAAGCCTGTGCGGCTCAGTTAATTTTAGCTTGTTTAGACCGCGGACTCTATCCAAGCTGGGATGCCCACACCTTGACATCCTTGAAACTGGCTGAAAAGCTTGGCTACCAACTGGACAGACCCTATCAGGCTTACGAATGGAGATAAGATGAAACCGACATTTATTTGGGATTTGGACGGAACGCTGTTGGATTCCTATGAAGCGATTTTGGCAGGGATTCAAGAAACCTATGAACAATACAAACTTCCTTTTGACCGTGAAGAAGTAAGAAAGTTTATCCTTCGCTATTCTGTCAAGGATTTGCTGGTGCGTGATGCGGACAATTACAACCTAGATAGCGATGAACTCAATCATGTGCGTGCGACTTCCTTGAAGGAGAAAAATACGCAGATTCCTTTGATGGCTGGTGCGCGTGAAATTCTGGACTGGACAGCAGAGAAAGGAATTCAAAATTTCGTTTATACACACAAGAGTGACAATGCTTTTCAGGTTTTGGAGGATTTGGGTGTCCGTCACCATTTCACAGAAATCTTGACAAGCGATTCAGGTTTTGCCCGCAAACCAAGTCCAGAAGCTCTGCTATTTCTCATCGAAAAATACGGACTGAACAAAGAAAATACCTACTATATCGGTGACCGTTTGCTCGATGTAGAAACGGCTGTCAACGCAGGGATTCGGAGTATCAACCTCCAGATTGACGGGGTGGAAGGGAATATAAAAATCGAGAGTTTATTGCAGATTGTTCCGTCAGTATGAATTTAGAAATTTCACATAAAAAATAAACTTTCTACCGTAGTTTACAAAAGAAAGTTTGTTTTTTTCTTGAAAAATTTGGTATAATTAACCATATTTTAGTATAAATAAAGGGGAATTATATGAACGATAAGGAATTTGGGCAACGTATTCGCCAGCTGAGAGAGCAGATTAATTTGACGCGCGAACAGTTTTGTGGTGATGAGGTTGAACTTTCAGTCCGGCAATTGATTCGGATTGAGACTGGTAGCTCAAAACCCACGTTGTCTAAAATCCAGTACATTGCCACACGTTTGGGAATGACCTTGTATGAATTGATGCCAGACTATGTTAAGCTCCCAGATAGATACTCGAAATTAAAGTTTGAGGTTCTTCGCACACCGACCTATGAAAATACGGACTTGATAGAAAAACGCAATCGTCTGATGGAAGAAATTTATGACCACTATTACGACGACCTGCCAGAGGAAGAGCAGATAGCAATTGATGCTTTTCAGTCTTTTGTTGACATATATGAAACAAAGTCTGTCCATTTTGGGAAAGCTATCTTAGATGATTATTTCGAGCAGGTCCATCGTAAAGATAAATTTACTGTCAATGATTTATTGATTGTGCGGCTATATTTGGAGCATTTACAGGATGAGGACAGGACCTCGCCAAGATTTCAACATTTTTTAGATATTATCCAGCATTTTCCGGTACAGGTGGAAGCTATAGATTCAAATGAGCTATTTATTTTGCGTGATGTGATGCTAGCTTCTATTGGTATCCTTGGGACTAAGGAGTGCTATGACTATATTCCGCCTATTTTTGATACTCTAGACCAGATAATGGTCCAGACGCACGATTTCCAAAAGAAACCGATTCTGAATCTATTAAAGTGGAAGTACGTACTATATACCAACAGTGACCGTGAAGAGGCACAAAAACTGTACGAAGAGGCCGTTATGTTTGCGAAATTAATAGGTGATGATCATTTGGTGGCTAAACTAGAAGAATCATGGAAAGGGGATTCCACTGGAAAAGTGTAAGATGCTTATGAAGAGCATTATGACAACCTGCAGAAGAGGAGCAGGTTGGGATGAGAGAACTATAAAAAACAAGTGACATTTTTGTCCTGTTTACTGACCCAATAAAATTCTATAATAGTCTCATCAAAATAAAGGAGACTAAAGATTATGAATTTTATTAAGGCATTTACAACGTTCGGAGCTGGCTGGGATTGGTGGTGGAAAGGCTAATATCATATCCGTCAAAAACCAACGCAATTGTTGGTTTTTTGCTATACTTAATACATGCAAACTTTTCACAAATTAGACACCTGGCTCAATAGCAAGCAGGGTCAGCTATTTCATTACAAGCTAGAGAAAATCACCTATGCCCTGGATTTGTTGGGCAAGCCTCACTTGGATTTACCGGTCATTCATGTGGCGGGGACCAATGGCAAGGGCTCAACGATTGCCTTTATGCGCCAGCTCTTTCAGGCTCACGGACTGCGGGTCGGCAGTTTTGTCTCCCCTCACATGGTCACGGTACACGACAGGATTTGCATTGATCAGACACCGATTTCAGACCAGGATTTTCAGCGCCTTCTCCAGCAGGTCTATGAGTTGGAGCAGGAGGTTGCTACGGTCTATGAACCCTTCCGCTATTTCGAGGTCATGGTTCTAATCATGTTCCTCTATTTTCGCGAGCAGCAGCCTGACCTGGCACTTATCGAAGTTGGCATCGGCGGCCTTCTGGACACGACCAATGTAGTCTCCCCGGCCCTCAGCATCATCACTTCCATAGGTCTGGATCACCAGGATTTATTAGGCGCGACTTTGGGAGAAATCGCAGAGCAGAAAGCAGGAATTATCAAGCCAGAGATGCCTGTCGTTCTGGGACCATTTTCTGCTGACATCAGCCAGCAGATTCGCCAAATTGCTGCTGAAAAAAAAGCTCCAATCTACCAGCTGGGTCAAGAATTTACCTCTAAAGCAGCTACTTTCAATAGTCCAAGTTTTCAGCTGTCAGAATTAGTCTTGGGTCTCCCAGGTCAGCACCAGCAAGAAAATGCGGCCCTGGCCCTGCAGAGTTTCTTGCTTTACATGGAGCAAATCGGGCAAACTGTTTCTGCGGATTTGGTCAGACAGGCTCTAGCCCAAACCAGCTGGGCAGGACGTTTGGAATTGATAGCCGAAAACCCCAAGATATACCTAGACGGTGCCCATAACGTTCCTGCCATGGAACGCTTGATTGAGTTCATTGAGATGCAGGACCAGCCTGTGACCCTCTTATTTTCAGCCCTACAGCGCAAGGATTTTCAGGAAATGCTGGATTTATTAGAGGAAATATTGCCAGGTATCCAGCTTGTCTTGACCAGCTTTTCCTACGACGGAGCCTTGAAAGAGGAGCAGCGTCAGGGGCTGACCTACGTAGCTGATTATGAAGGATTTATACAGGAATTTCAGGAACAAGACCAGGGCATCCTGATTGTCACAGGTTCCCTCTATTTCATCTCGGAAGTCCGAAAAAAATATCTGGACTAAGCAGTTTTTGGACCGCTTTTTGCGAATAAATAGGTATGAGACAGAAAAATAATGAGGAATTTTTGATAGAGTACAAGCGTGCCCAACGTCATACATTTCGTCAGATTGAACGCTATGCCAGTCTGTTTTCCAATCAGAATGGGAGCCAGATTAGCTATAGGACCATACGCTATCCCTTGGAGGCTATGGTCCAAGTACAAGAGCTGGACGGAGAAAGGTACAGGGTCGGAAATGACCAAACAACTTCCGAAAGTCAATGACATGCCTCGAGCTTTTTGATATAATAAGTAAAGTAAATCCAAGGAGTGAGTTATGACAGAAGTAGAGTCAAGTGTAAATTTGGGAGATAAAAGTTTGTGGGGTGGTCGCAGGCATCGTTCTAAACGGAGAAAGCAAGCCCACCATGAATTTATACGGAATGTGCCGGATGTGCCTATTTGGCCGACCCTACTGTGGAGTTTATTTCTGAGTGTATTGAATGTTGCCAATCCTCTTTTGAGTTCCTTTGCGACCAATTTGCAGTCACAGGCACTCTATGCAGGCATGGCAATGCAGGCTGGTCATAAGCCTTATGAGTATTTTTTTGGAACCAATGGTGTCCTCTATTACCTAATCTTGGCTGTTGGTTCCCTGTTCAATACGACCATTGGCTTGATGATTTTTCAGTTCATCGCCCTCTTGATAGCAGGGATTTATCTCAATAAGATTAGTGCATATTTTGGTCGTTCACAGCGGGTTGCCCACCATATCAATTTTTGGTTCTATTGTTTCTTGCTGGTGGTGGACTTGGGTGGACTCTATGCCAGCATCTTTGCTCTACCTTTTGTGCTGACCAGTATCTGGTTTTTGATTCGCTATATAAATGATGCAGTCAGTGACGAAGGTTTCATTCTCTACGGGATTGATGCGGCGATTGTATTCATGATTTACCCTAAAAGTCTGATTTTATGGCTGGTATCGCCCCTGGTTTTATTTGTGTACAATAGTCGAAACAAGAGGTTGGCGAGAGGTGTTTATCAGTTTTTAGCAGCTGTATTTGGCTTTCTTCTCGTTGTCTACACTGTAGGCTATTACACCTTCATCGAGCAGATTCTGGGAATGGCAATTCAACAGACTTTTCTCTACAATATTAGCCTACAATTTACCTATGAAGGCATTTTGATGACCCTAGCTGTGGTTTTTGGGTTCCTGCTGATTTCAGGATTTTTAAATCATATTTTGACAACCCTATTGTCTATTAGCAAGGGGCAACAGACAGAAATTAAGCTGATAATGTTACTGGCTTTTCTTGTTCAAATGGTTTTCCTGATTGGGAATCCAAATTTTGAATGGAGCCAATTGACATCCTTGATTCCGTATGGTTTTGTGCTAGCTGCAGCATCTTTGCATGGTCCAGAAACTGATGAAGAGTTTGAGATGCTGGATGAGGAGGAGAATGAGGATTATAGCTATCTAAAAGCTAGTTATTATCTGCCTATTTTGATGCTTCTAGCCCTGTTTTTCCAACCAACCTACGCCTATCTGTTTGAAGAACCGGTCCGTGTGGAGAGGCAGGAAATAGCCCGCTATATCCGGGATAACACGACCAGTGATGATCCGATTTATGCCTGGGATAATAGTGCACAAGCCTATCTAGAAAGTCAGCGGCTCTCGTCTGCTAATCTGATTACAGCTCAACCCTATCTTAACACGGAAGACAACCGAAACAATTTAATCTATGATTTGAATCAAGGGAGAGCCAAGTATATCTTGGTCAACACGGAGATTCCGCTCTTGGAACAGGTCTCAGCGACCCTAGAAGACAATTATGTCCCTGTCCAACTCAGCTTCAATCACTTCAAACTATATCAAGAAAAAGAATGAAAGCGACTATGAAAGTAGTTGCTTTTATCTATATCTTGTGTAAAAAATGAAAATTTTTGAAAATACATACTAGATATTGATTTTCGTCATTCAAAGTGCTAGACTATAAGCAGTGAGAAAAATGGAGGATAGCCAGATGAAAGTGCAAGAAACAATCTTACCCGAATTAGAATTAGCGGTCTTAAAGCGTGACGGTCGAACGGTCGCTTTTGAACAAGAAAAGATTTATTCTGCCTTGCAGCGGGCTAATCAAGAATTGGACCATCCTGTGTCAGATGCGGGTCTGTCAGTCGTTTTGGCAGGGGTCCTGCAGGAAATTGCCCGTCGTTTTACCAAGGATGTGCAAATTTATGAAATCCAGACGGTTGTCGAACAGGAATTGCTCAAGTCCCACCTCTATGACTTGGCAGAGCGTTATATTCAGTACCGGACGCAACGCGATTTTCGCCGGCATCAAGCGACGGACATCAACTTTGAAATCCACAAATTGCTCAGCAAAGATCAGTCTGTCGTCAATGAAAACGCCAATAAGGATGCGGATGTCTTTAATACGCAACGTGATTTGACGGCTGGGATTGTTGGCAAATCTATCGGGCTCAAGCTCCTGCCAGCCCACGTTGCCAACGCTCACCAGAAGGGGGACATTCATTACCACGATTTGGATTATAGTCCTTACACGCCCATGACCAACTGCTGCCTGATTGATTTCAAGGGCATGTTAGCGCAAGGGTTTAAGATTGGAAATGCCGATGTGGAAAGTCCTAAGTCCATCCAGACAGCGACGGCGCAGATTTCGCAAATTATTGCCAATGTGGCTTCCAGCCAGTACGGTGGCTGCTCGGCGGACCGTATTGACGAAGTGTTGGCGCCTTATGCTGAGCTCAATTATCAAAAGCATTTGAAGGATGCGGAGGAATGGGTGCTGCCAGACAAGGCTGAAGAATATGCACGTGCCAAGACCCAGAAGGATATTTATGACGCTATGCAGTCTTTGGAATATGAAATTAACACGCTCTTTACGTCCAATGGTCAAACGCCCTTTACTTCGCTTGGTTTCGGTTTAGGAACTTCTTGGTTTGAGCGGGAAATCCAGAAGGCGATTCTCAACATCCGTATCAAGGGTTTGGGGCGCGAAGGACGGACAGCCATCTTTCCAAAATTGATTTTCACTGTCAAACGCGGGCTAAATTTGGAGCCCGATTCGCCCAATTATGATATTAAGCAACTGGCGATTGAGTGTGCAACCAAGCGCATGTATCCAGATATGCTGTCTTATGACAAGATTATTGAGTTAACGGGTTCCTTCAAGGTTCCTATGGGTTGCCGTTCTTTCTTGCAAGGTTGGAAGGATGAAAATGGCCTTGAAATCAATTCCGGTCGGATGAATTTGGGTGTGGTGACCGTCAATCTACCACGGATTGCCCTTGAAAGTGGGGGTAGTCAAGAAAAATTCTGGGAAATTTTTGCAGAACGCATGGCCATTGCCAAGGATGCCTTGGTCTATCGTGTCGAGCGGGTCAAGGAAGCGACGCCGGCAAATGCGCCTATTCTCTATCAGTACGGAGCTTTTGGGAAACGTTTGGCCAAGACGGACGCTGTTGATCAGGTCTTTAAGAACCGTCGCGCGACTGTTTCTCTAGGCTATATCGGTCTCTACGAAGTGGCGACTGTGTTTTACGGCGGTGCCTGGGAAGGAAATCCTGAAGCCAAGGACTTCACGGTTTCTATTATCAAGCGGATGAAGGAGTTGGCTGGCGACTGGTCTGACGAATACGGCTACCATTTTTCTGTTTACTCAACCCCATCAGAAAGTTTGACAGACCGTTTCTGCCGTTTGGATACGGAGAAATTCGGATTGGTCAAGGACATTACGGATAAGGAATACTATACAAATTCCTTCCATTATGACGTGCGGAAAAATCCGACGCCGTTTGAAAAGCTGGATTTTGAAAAGGTTTATCCGGAGGCTGGTGCTAGCGGTGGCTTTATCCATTATTGCGAATACCCTGTTCTACAGCAAAATCCCAAGGCTCTCGAGGCGGTGTGGGACTATGCCTATGACCGTGTCGGTTATTTGGGAACCAATACGCCGATTGACCATTGTTATGCCTGCGGTTTTGAAGGCGACTTCGAGCCGACTGAGCGTGGGTTCAAGTGTCCAAGCTGTGGCAATAGCGATCCAAAACTAGTAGATGTTGTCAAACGGACCTGTGGTTATCTGGGCAACCCTCAAGCCCGTCCCATGGTCAATGGTCGACACAAAGAAATCTCCGCCCGCGTCAAACACATGAACGGGTCGAGTTTATAAAGAATGGACATGAGGGCTTCCGTGGTTTTGAGGAACTACGGAAGTTTGTTATAATAGAGGGAAAATCTAATAGCTCTGCTATGTTCAAAAAAGGAGAAAAAACAATGGGAAAATACCAACTAGATGATAAGGGTAAGGCCTTGGTGCAGCGTTATCATGAGAAGAATGCAAAGGTGGGAGACAGCAAGCAAGACAAGCTAGCCACCCTTCGTCAACAATTTTTACAAAAGGCGCAGAAGAAACGTAATGTCTAAGAACTATCGCGATATTACCATTCTCCACAGCAATGATATGCACTCTTATATAGAGAATTTTCCCAAGAAGGCAGCGCTGATTGCTGAGATTAAGGAGGCAAACCGGGCGAAAAACATTCCGACTTTTGTCTTTGACAGCGGAGATCTGTTTTCGGGGAATATTTTCTTCAATATGTACCGTGGGGTAAAGGAAATCCAGCTCATGAATGCCATTGGTTGTCAGGCCATGACCTTGGGCAATCACGAATTTGACCACGGAGACGAGTTGCTCAGTCGCTTGGATGACTTTGCGGCTTTTCCAATTGTCTCCACCAATATTTCCTACCGCAATCCAGCCGATGCAGACGAATTGGTGCCCTTGAAAGACAAGTTGGTCTTTGATATGGCGGGTCGACCGCTCTATGTCTTGGGCTTAACGACCTTGGAGACCGAGGAAGTGGCTTCTCCGACGGACAATGTGGTCTTTGAGGACCACAGACAGGCGCTCAAGCGGACCTTGTCTGAGATGGATAAGCAGGCGCACATTGTCTTGCTCAGTCATTTGGGCTATGATCAAGATGTTCAGCTGGCGGCGGAGTTTCCGGAAATCAATGTCATTTTCGGTGGTCACACCCATACGATTTTGAAAGAACCCAGTCAGGTCGGTAGCGTCAGTATTTTCCAAGCGGGCCAGTATGGGCGTTTTCTGGGCAATCTTCTGCTCCGTTGCTACGAGGACGGCAGTCATGAGGTGCTGTCCTATGACTTGGTGGAGATTGAGCAGCTGGCAACAGAAGAACCGACCATTCGGGAATTTATCGAGCGGATGCAGGCGGAGCGCAATGCTCGCTTTGCCCATTCTATTGCGAACCTGCCTCAAACCTTGGATGGTGAGCGGGAGAACATCCGTCAGGGACAGTCTACGCTGGCACCTCTGATTACGCAGGCCCTTTTTGAGCAGGCGGTTGCTCTCGGTTATCAGCCGGACGGAGCGGTCATCAATGGTTTTGGTATTCGGATGTCGCTCAACGCAGGCCCGATTTACTATAGCGATGTGGTCAAGGTTTTGCCCTTCTCCAAGCGCGTGCTCCTGGTCAGTATCAAGGGTCAAGATTTGATGTCCAGCCTCTCGACCGGTCTCCATCCGCAGCTTCATGGCATTTCTCGCCAAGGCGATGATTTTTTGGTCAATGGCAGAGCGATTGAGCCGGATACCAGCTACCAGATTGTGACCAACTCCTTTGTTTGGTCTGGTAAGGATAACTATGATGATTTCCACAAGGCGATTATTATCCGAGATTTGGGCCTGGATGTGGATATTTTGAGTGAATTTTTAAGGAAAAGATTTGGAAAGTAAGAGGACATGTCCATGCTAAAAATCGGTCTCGTCGGTTTAGGAGGTATTTTTCAAAAGGCCTACCTGACCTATCTGCGGAGTTTGTCAGGCATTGACTGGCATTTGTTCACCCGCAATCAAGAAGTTCTGTCAAGCATTGCGGCCAGTTTGCCCCGCAGTCAGACCTATGCGACAGCACAAGATTTGGCCGAGGCAGACTTGGACGGTGTCATGATTCATGTGGCGACACAGGCCCATGTGGAAATGGCAGAGCTGTTTTTGGAGCGTGGCATTCCTGTCTACATGGACAAGCCACTAGCCGAGGATTTTTACCAGTCGGCAGAGCTTTACAAATTAGCCCAGTCCAAGGGAGTCCTACTTATGGCTGGTTTCAATCGTCGCTTTGCTCCCAAGGTTCAAGAATTGAAAACCAAGCCCAACAAGCGGAGAATTGTCGTCGAGAAAAATGAAGTCAATGGCTTGGGCGACCTGCAATTCAAGCTCTTTGACCTCTTTATCCACCCGCTGGATACGGCCCTTTACTTGCTGGATGACCAGCCTCTGTCAGGTTCCTATGCCTACTATCTGGAAAATAATAAACTCAGTCAGGTCAATGTGACCCTTCAAACCGCTCAAACTTCTGTGGTCGTATCCATGAATCTCCAGTCGGGCAGCCGTCGGGAAATCATGGAAGTCCAGACACCGCAAGCGACCCATCAGGTTAAAAACTTAGAAGAATTGCGCACCTTTACCGCCAACCAAGAAATCATAGAAGGCTTTGGTTCTTGGGACACAACTCTTTACAAACGCGGCTTTGAAAGCATTGTCGAAGAGTTTTTCCAAGCCCTAGAAAGTAAGAAAAATCCAGTCACCCCAAGCTCGAGCCTGCTCAGCCACTGGATCTGTCACCAAATTGTATACGCAGATAAAGGAATAGGAGAATTACATGTCACCATCCCAAACGAAATTGACTTTAAGACGACCAACCTTAGTAGATAAAGAAACGATTTTGGATATGATTGCTGAATTTGAGCGAGAAGATTCCGCAACAGACGGCGGTAATCTCTTTGCGAATTTTGACTTTGAAAGCTGGTTGCAGCAAGGTCAGGACTGGGAAATGGGACTGAATTTGCCAGAGGGCTTTGTCCCTTCTATCCAGTATGTCTCCTTTGATGATGCTGGGCAAGCAGTCGGTTTTCTCAGTCTACGCCTGCGTCTCAGTGATTATCTGCTCAACATTGGTGGACACATTGGCTATTCTATCCGCCCTAGCCAGCGGCAGAAGGGCTATGCCAAGGAGCAGTTGCGCCTTGGTGTGCAGGAAGCATTTTCCAAAAACATCCCTAAGGTCCTTGTGACCTGTGATGAGACCAATACAGCCAGCAAGCGAACTATCCTATCCTGCGGAGGTAGCCTCGAAGACGTCCGTCATGGCACGGAGAGATACTATATAGAAGAGTGCTGATATGAACAATCCCAAACCCCAAGAATGGAAATCCGAAGAGCTGAGTCAGGGCCGGATTATGGACTACAAGGCCTTTAATTTTGTGGACGGTGAAGGCGTTCGCTGCTCCCTCTATGTCAGCGGCTGTCTCTTTCACTGCGAGGGCTGCTACAATGTTGCTACCTGGTCCTTCAAGGCCGGGATTCCCTACACCAAGGAGCTGGAAGACCGCATTTTAGCAGACCTGGCCCAACCCTATGTACAGGGCCTGACCCTCTTGGGTGGTGAGCCTTTTCTTAATACAGGAACCGTCCTCCCTCTTGTCAAGCGGGTTCGGACGGAATTGCCAGACAAGGATATTTGGTCCTGGACAGGCTACACATGGGAAGAATTGATGCAGGAAACCCCAGACAAGCTGGAGTTGTTATCCCATTTGGACATCCTAGTCGATGGCCGCTATGACAAGACAAAACGCAACCTCATGCTCCAATTTCGCGGTTCTTCTAACCAGCGCATCATTGACGTGCAAAAGTCTCTCCAAGAAGGGAAAGTTATCTTGTGGGAGAGGTTGGAGAAATGACAAAACCGAATCTTTTATTTTGTTCAACAGAACATTTGACTGGTCAGCAGGTTCAAGCTATCAAAGAGTTGTTTGATAGAGAATATAGAGATGACCACGGAGAGTGGAATTTGAAGCAGCCCTATGGCTACGCGCCGCAAGACTATCATTTGTTAGCCTATCTAGGCGAGGAATTGGTAGGTCATATGGGGAGTCAGGTTCGTACTATTTCTGTAGGAGCTGCAGAGTGTCTTATTGCGGGAATCGGAGGAGTTTTAATAGCGCCAGAATTTCGTGGGAAAGGATTGGGGAGAGATATGATGACCCGCTTGTTAGAGGAAAATACGCAAACTTTAGCAGTTGATTTTTCTTATTTGGGCTGCCGAGAAGAAGTGGTTCCTTACTATGAGGCTTGTGGGTTTTCTCGAATCACTCGTGTGGAGACTCATGTTGACCGACTGACAGGCAAGGAGCAACATCAGATTTCGGCTACCATTATGATTGCATCGGCTAAGAAGGGCAAAAAAGATTTTCCAGAAGGAGATATTGACCTTAAGGGACGAGCTTGGTAAAGATGAGTGGTAACATCATTCCTTTTGGAGCGATGTTTTTTTGAACAAAAGAAGAACAAATAGGATTTTTTCAAACACAAAAAGCCTTGTTTCCAAGGCTCAAGGAGATGTTTCCCATCATGATCCTCCCTGTAGGGATCGAACCTACGACCCACGGATTAAGAGTCCGCTGCTCTGCCAGCTGAGCTAAGGAAGGGCAAAATAAAAATGCTGTATTGGTACCGGTTATTCATGAATTGTATTGATCCCGCACGCTAGAAGCAGGTGGGTGACGTGTTTCTGACTTAGTTGCTTCTGGGTGTACCAGCCTGCATACTGCCAAAAGATCTTTGTCTCCCTAGTAATACAAAAATAGTCGGTCAACACATAGGTATGAATTCGTATACCACAGCAGTTCTTATTTATGATTTAATATTACCATATTTTTTGAAAAAATCAAGAGGAAAACGGCAAAAAATGTAAGCGGTGTCAAATTTTATTTTTCTGAAGAAAAGCACTACAATTTATGATACAGGACGATATTGTGTTCAGTTCATTTATTACCTATATTTCTCCCATTCCTTATTGATAAGCGTTGTAAAATCAGGAAGTCCCTGTGTTTCTCTTACTCACCTATTTGGTAAAGCATTTTTCCTGAATAGAAAATATTCATTAGACAGGTTACAGGAGTAGCACCAGTCCATAACCACCCCTGAAATACAGCTCGACTCCAGTTGTAGGTTTCCACAATTACTTCAAATTCACTATCTTGGTACTTTTTCTGGTATTCTTTCAGTCCAATACAAGTTCCTGAAAAATCCCCTGTAACAGTATCTTCGAATACGAAAAACTCGACGTCCTCTTTATCAACCTGTTCAAACAGGATGGTTGCTTTATGAATCTGTTCAGTTTGATTATCAGTATAATAAAACAGAGAATCCATATGCAGTATCAGCTGATTATCCAGGTGTTCAATCTTCGTAATTCTTGCATCATGCATCGAATACGGAAAGCCCTCGCCAAAATTTCGTTCTATTTTCATTGGAATACCTCATTTTAAGATTTCTACAAACAGTTTGATGGTCTTTGGCTCATAATCAATAGAAACTAGTCCTACATTACACATTTTTCTTATGCTGTTTTAGCTGCTTGATTTTTTCTTGGGTCATGCCCAAGGCACGCTCGTATTTGCCGGTGTCGTTGGCGGTGAAGTAGTCCGCAGCCAATAACTTATCGGGCAGGTATTGCTGGTCCACCCATTTTTCAGGATAGGCATGGGGATACTGGTAGCCAATGGCATTTCCCAGCTCCTTACTGCCGGCATAGTGACCGTCCCGCAGATGATTTGGGATAGGCAGATGACCGTTTTTTCGCAAATCGGCCAGAGCTGCATCCATAGCCAGATAGGCAGAATTGGACTTGGGAGAAAGAGCCAAATCGACTACTACATTGGCAATCAAAATCCGTGCCTCTGGGAATCCGATTTTCTGGGCAGCTTCAAGTGCAGTCACCGTATGAATCTGAGCCTCTGGATTGGCCAAGCCGATGTCTTCATAGGCAATGACCGTCAAACGACGAGCAAGACTAGGCAAGTCTTCCGCTTCAATCAAGCGGGCAGCGTAGTGAAGGCTGGCATTGACATCGCTACCCCGAATGGATTTTTGCAGGGCGGAGAGAATGTCGTAGTGGGCATCACCGTTCTTGTCCATGCTGATGTAGGACTTTTGCAGGCTATTTTCCACGGCATCCAAGTCGATATGACGGCTACCGTCGTCACTTTCCTTGGTCGAAAGCACAGCCAGTTCTAGAGAATTGTAGGCAGCACGGAGGTCGCCATTGGTCGCATTTGCCAGAAAATCCAGAGTCTCAGGTTCAATGGTGACGGGGAAGTCAAAACCGCGTTCGCTGTCTGTCAAAGCCAACTCCAAGGCCTGTCGGATATGGCTGGTTTGCAAAGGCTGCAACTCAAAAATCTGCACCCGACTGCGAATGGCAGGCAGAATCGAGAAAAATGGATTTTCTGTCGTTGCCCCAATCATGATGATATTGCCATTTTCCAAAAGAGGAAGTAGGAAGTCCTGTTTGGTCTTGTTAAGGCGGTGGATTTCATCGAGCATGAGAACCAGACCGCCAGAAAACTTGGCTTCTTCAGCGATTTCCTGCAGGCGTTTTTGGTTGTCGGTCGTGGCATTAAAGGTCCGAAAGGCATACTTGGTCGTACCAGCAATGGCAGAGGCGATCGAGGTCTTGCCAATCCCTGGCGGACCGTAGAGAATCATGGACGACAGCATATTGGCATCAATCATGCGGCGGATAATCTTTCCAGGACCGACCAGGTGTTCCTGACCGATCACTTCATCAATGGATTTTGGCCGCATACGAAGGGCGAGATTGGCTGGCATAGGCTTCCTTTCAGTACATTTATGGTATAATCATTATACTACAATTTTAGGATTTGGAGAGAAACGAAGATGGCGGAGTTGACGGTGAGTGTTTTGGAAGAATACTTGCGTGACCACTATGGGACGACAGTTTCCGAGCAAAGTCTCTTTATGAAATTAGTGGAAGAAATTGGTGAGGTGGCAGAGCTACTGAACAAGCGTGCAGGCCGCAAGATGATGGATAGCAAAGACGACAGCTCTGCTCGTTTGGCAGAAGAATTAGCTGACGTTATTCACTATGCTGTAGCCTTAGCAGCGGTAAATCAACTAGATTTAACCAAGTCCATTTTGGAGAAAGACAAGCGGGCTTCCGTCAAATATGGTCGAGAAATAAATTTATTGGAATTTATAGAAAAGAGGAAATAGAATGGCGAAACATGGCTTTTTAGATGTGCTGGAAGCGGCACTGGATAAACATTTTACCTACGATTATGAACTCAACTGGGACAAGAAAAACCACGCAGTTGAGTTGGCTTTCATCTTGGAAGCGCAGAACGCAGCTGGGATAGAAACGGTGGACGACGAAGGCAATGCCTCTGCGGAGGATATTTTCTTGGAGGAGTATGTCCTTTTCTACAACCAGGACAAGTCTCGCTTTGACGAGGAAGACTACCTGGTCGCTCTGCCATTTGACGCCAAGAAGGGCTTTTCAGCGGAGTTTCTGACCTACTTCGCAAGCTTTCTCAAGGACACCGCAGACCAAGGTTTAGATGACCTCATGGACTTTTTGGCGGACCCAGAAGCCCAAGAATTTGCGATTTCTTGGGACGGAGAGGCCTTTGAAAAAGGAAGAGCAGACTTGGTGGAAGGGGAATTTTACCCATATCCGAGGTATTGAGATGGTTCATGAAATGTTACTGGCTCCAAAACCTTTTGAAATGATGAAGTCTGGTCAGAAGACCATTGAGCTACGACTTTATGATGAGAAGCGCAAGCATATACAAATTGGAGATCACATCCGTTTTTATTGTACAGAAAATCAGACGCAAACGATCGAGGTGCAAGTATTAGATCTTCACATATTTGATAATTTTGCTCAGTTATACAAAGAACTAGATTTATTGTCTTGTGGGTATACGCAAAGCAGTATCAGAGAGGCGAAACCAGAAGATATGGAAGTTTACTATTCGCGAGAACAATTAGAACAATATGGTGCAGTGGGTATAGAATTGAGGGTAATAGATTCTATTTGACATTCCGTTTTCTCTCTTGCTTGACTGCAGGCGAAACTTTTGCTATTATAAAAATAGAAAAGGCGTTGAGTTCCAGCTCAACGCCCAGTAGGACCGCTAAATGGTGGTTCAGTTCGTTAGATTAAATAACCGTCAGAACTGTGTCAAAGTTTGCTGACGGTTATTTTTTATCTCGAATAGCTAAAATGATGACGATTATCAAGCTCAGCATTTCAACAAGCAGACCTGATAAATATAAATCCAGAGTTCTCCGACGTGAGAGTTTTGAAACGATATTTTTCAAAACTCGAGCTAGTGCGTGCCCTAGACAAATCTTATAGGATTTGTCGTTGCCAGATGAGTAAGTTTACTTACCATCTGGCATGGGCTAGCCTTTCTAGCAGATTTGCTGTCCACTTTCATGGGCATCACCTCCGTTCAGAAACTTGGAACCACCGTCTCAAACTTTCCTACACATATTTATTCGCAGTACGATTAGAAAATTTTCGAAAAAGTATTATTAGGGCTCCATCGCGTAACATTAACTTGTAAAATAGGCTAGAAATCGGTACAATAATACAGTGATTGACGATAGAAAAGAAAAGGAAAACAAATATGAACTCATGGCAAGAATTAACGATTCACGTACATCGTGATGCAGAAGAAGCAGTTTCAAATCTAATGATTGAAACGGGCAGTCAGGGAGTGGCTATTAGCGACTCGGCTGACTATGTGGGGCAGGAGGACCGTTTTGGTGAACTCTATCCCGAGGTGGAGCAGTCAGATATGATTGCGATTACGGCCTATTATCCTGATACTGTAGATATTGAGGAAGTTAAGGCAGACTTGGCGACTCGCATGGCGGATTTGACAGGCTTTGGCTTGGAGATTGGTCAGGTCAGTCTAGAAAGTCAGGAACTGGTAGAGGAAGACTGGGCGGACAACTGGAAGAAATACTATGAACCAGCCCGCATTACCCACGATTTGACCATTGTGCCGTCTTGGACGGACTACGAGGCGACAGCAGGTGAGAAAATTATCCGCTTGGATCCAGGCATGGCTTTCGGTACGGGAACCCACCCGACGACCAAGATGAGCCTCTTTGCTCTTTCTCAGGTCCTTCGTGGTGGCGAAACGGTGATTGACGTCGGTACAGGTTCAGGCGTCCTCTCCATTGCAAGTTCTCTCTTGGGTGCCAAGGAGATTTACGCCTATGACTTGGATGAGGTGGCGGTGCGTGTAGCTCAGGAAAACATTGACCTCAATGCCAATACTAGCAATATTCATGTCGCGGCAGGTGACTTGCTTCGTGGCGTTGATATTAAAGCAGAAGTTATCGTTGCCAACATCTTGGCGGACATTCTCATCCATCTGACCGAGGATGCCTACCGTCTGGTCAAGGAAGAGGGCTACCTGATTATGAGCGGTATCATCGCGGACAAGTGGGATATGGTGCGAGCATCTGCGGAGGCGGCTGGCTTCTTCCTTGAGACCCATATGATTCAAGGTGAGTGGAATTGCTGTATCTTCAAGAAGACGGCTGATCGCTCAGGTGTGATTGGAGGCTAGGATGCAGCAGTATTTTGTCAATGGCAGAGCACCGCAGGGCGTGTTCCAGATTAGCGATAAGGATACTGCCAAGCATATGTTTTCTGTCATGCGCTTGCAGGCAGATGACCAGCTTGTCCTGGTCTTTGACGATGGGATCAAACGCTTGGCGCGTGTAGTGGACAGCCAAAACCAATCTGTTGAAATCATCGAAGAACTGGTAGATAATGTTGAATTACCCGTTTCCGTTACCATTGCCATGGGCTTTCCAAAAGGAGATAAGTTAGAATTTGTCGCCCAAAAGGCAACGGAATTAGGCATGGCAGCCCTCTGGGCCTTTCCAGCTGACTGGTCAGTGGTCAAATGGGACGGTAAAAAATTAGGCAAAAAAGCAGAGAAGCTAGAAAAAATCGCCCAAGGAGCAGCCGAGCAAAGCAAACGCAATCGGATTCCAGCAGTTCGTTTGTTCGAGAAAAAAGGCGATTTCCTATCCCAGCTGGCAGGTTTTGACCAGATTATCCTAGCCTACGAAGAGGCTGCCAAAGAGGGCGAACAAGTCAACCTAGTAAAAACCTTGTCTGGCTTAGAAGCAGGACAATCAGTCCTGGTCATCGTCGGTCCAGAAGGCGGCGTATCGCCTGAAGAAGTAGCCGCATTTGAAGGAGCAGGAGCGGTCAAGACAGGTCTTGGTCCTCGTATTTTGCGAGCAGAAACGGCTCCCCTCTACGCCCTTTCTGCCATTAGCTACGCTACGGAATTGTTGAAATAAGGAGAGTCTCAAGATGAATGAACTAAAGTCAAAGGAACAAGGAGAACTAATTGTATCTGAGAACTGTTTTGCCCTCATTCAGGAAATGGATGCGTTGGCATTACCGACATATCAAAAACATGAAATTACAAATCCGAAAGTTTTGGCTCATGTTGAAAAGATAGTTCGACCAGCAATCAACCATCATCTTAAGAAAGCCGGGCAGGCTAATATTCCTAAGGGATTGTTCAAAGTGGATTTGCCGATAGGCGATTTGCACAAAATCAAAGGGGAAACGGATAAGTATCGTGCTTTTGTTAAAGGTGCGGAAGGAAAATTTAAGGCTCATGCAATACTAACTCCTGCTCAAGTTGAAATTGCAAAAGGAGCAAAAGCTGCAGCTGCTGTTTCAGGAGCTATGCAGGTCGCTGCTATGGTAGTTGGTCAGTATTATATGGCTGAAATCAATGGTCAGCTTGATTCAATGAAAGAAACGTTGAACGATGTTAAGGATTTTCAAGTAAGGGAATTTAAAGGGACTGTTCGCGCTTTGATAGTTAATATTTCTCAACTATCAAAATTTTCAGCAGACTATGTCGAAAATGCTGAACTTGCAAGACTAAAGTTGATGGAGTGTGCTAACTTCCGTGCTGAAGTAACCAAGTTACTAGAACAGGTCAATCTAGCTATTGAAGAGAGTCTCACTAAGGGAAAAGAATTATCTTTTGAAAAGTATGAACAGTTAATTGATAAGTTAAGTACTAATTTATCCTATCAACAAACCTTGTTGAGATTATTAGCGGAACTTAGTAAGCTAGATCTAGCCTTCTCGCAAGGAGTGATGTCAGAGGATAGTAGTTACTATGTGTATGAGTACTATCTAAACAATTGTAATAGTCTAGGTGAAAAGATAGCCAATTGGCACAAAGATAAGATAAAATTTTTCCAAATTGACACTAAGCGCAATAGACGTACCCAAGAGGGTCCTATGAAAGTAGTTGCAGATATTGCAAAAGAGTTGGATAAGAATGCCCATGTTGCTGCTGGAGTAGGCTTTCTTGGAGGTATCGTAGGTGCAGCAGCAGGTTTTGGAATTGGTAAAGCGGCTGGAGAGCTAAATAAGGCCATTCGTTACATTGATGTTCGAAAACGGACAGTTAAGCTAATTTCAGAACAAAAAGCTGTTTTCTACCAATCTAGTAAGCAACTATCGATTAACAACTATGGTGAGAATGTAGAATTGTTACTTGACGATGGCAAAGTTTATTATCTGTTGCCAGATGGTAGAGGATGATAGAGGAGAGATATGTTCGCATTAGGAACCATTATCAATACGGTGGCCATTTCCCTAGCAGGTTTGCTAGGATCTTGGTTTGGACATTTACTGAAAGAACGGCATCAGTCTGGGCTAACCTTGGCTAGCGGCGTTGCCATTCTCTTTTTAGGGATTTCAGGAACGCTGACAGGCCTTTTAAGAGTAGAAAATGGTCAATTGGTCACCCAGAACACCATGCTTTTTGTACTGACTCTAGCCTTTGGAACCTTTCTGGGCGAAGTACTCCATATTGAAGGCTGGTTTGAACGATTGGGCATTTGGTTACGGGAAAAGTCGGGCAATGGTCAAGACTCTCAGTTTTTAGATGATTTCCTGACAGCGTCATTGACCGTTTGTATCGGTGCCATGGCTATACTAGGAGCCATCCAAGATGGATTGACGGGTGATTATCGCTTGTTGGCCGTTAAGAGTATTTTGGACTTTATTATCATTTTGATTATGACCTCGAGTTTGGGCAAGGGGGCTGGATTTTCAGCGGTACCAGTCTTTCTCTTTCAAGGGGCTATTACCCTCTTGGCAAGTTTGATTGAGCCGCTGATGACGGCTCAGGCGCTTGCCAATCTCTCCTTTATCGGCTCCGCCCTCATCTTCTGCGTCGGTGTCAATATCATCTGGGACAAAAAGATTCGCGTTGCCAATATGTTGCCTGCCATTCTTATCGCGGTTGTTTGGAGCTACTTTGCATAAGAAAAACCAGGATTTCCCTGGTTTTTACTATTTTCGCTCAAATTGCAAGAGGCTGACCTGCCCCAAGCCCTTCCAGACCTCCTCGATTTGCCCACTCTGTTGGAAACCATTTTTCAGTAGCACCTTCTGAGAGGCTCTGTTTTCTGGCAGGACAAAGGCAAGGATTGCTTTTATCTGACATTCTTCCATTAGGAAATGGCAGAGCAGGCTGACTGCCTGACTAGCTAGACCCTGATTCCAGAAGGCATGATGAATCCGATAGCCAATGGTTATCGATGCAGACCGTTTCTTGTAGTCGAAAACTTCCAAAACGCCAATCAATTTTCCTTGAAATTCTAGTCCTAAAAACAATCTTTTTTTCTTATCAAAATCACGTTGGAAATGACTGATTCGTTTGCGAAGGGTTTCTTTATTTTTAGTTGACGTGTTAGGAGTGTATTGGAAATGAAGGGGATTGGAATAGATTTCCCAAAGGTCGTCTAGATCACTTTCTTGGATGTGTCGTAGTAAAATCGGAGGGTGGTCAAGAAATGGGATAGTGTCAAATAATGTATTAATCATAAAGATAGTATATCTGAAAAATAGACTTTCTCAAACCCTTTCAGCGCTTTCCTTTTTCTTTTCCAGTGAAAATGGTAAAATAGTAGGAAATAGTTAGGGAGAGAGACAAATGAAGGAAATCAATTTTACAGGAGAAGAGGTTGTTGGGCTGACTGCCACCTACCTTCCAGCCGAAGATGTTGCTTTTGTTCAGAAGGCCTTGGATTTTGCGACAGAGGCACACAAGTCTCAATTTCGTAAATCGGGCGAGCCCTATATTGTACACCCGATCCAGGTAGCAGGTATTTTAGCAGGACTCAAGCTGGATGCTGTGACGGTTGCCTGTGGTTTCTTACATGATGTGGTTGAGGATACGGAAGTTACCTTGGATGATATGGAGGATGAATTTGGTCCAGAGGTCCGCCATATTGTTGGTGGTGTGACCAAGCTGGGTAAGGTCGAGTACAAATCTCACGCGGAGCAACTAGCTGAAAACCACCGCAACATGCTGATTGCCATGTCCCAAGACATGCGGGTCATTCTGGTTAAATTGGCAGACCGCCTTCACAACATGCGGACTCTTAAGCACTTGCGCAAGGACAAGCAGGAACGTATTTCACGTGAAACAATGGAAATCTATGCACCCCTTGCCCACCGTCTAGGTATTTCTTCTATCAAGTGGGAATTGGAAGACATGTCCTTCCGTTACCTCAATGAAGTGGAGTTCTATAAGATTACCCACATGATGCGAGAGAAACGTCGGGAGAGGGAGGCTCTGGTCACAGAAGTAGTGGACAAACTGCGTGAGTACACGGAGGAGCGCCACCTTCACGGGCAGATTTATGGCCGACCAAAGCATATTTACTCTATTTACCGCAAGATGCACGACAAGAAAAAGCGGTTTGACGAGCTCTACGACTTGACAGCCATTCGCTGTATTATGGACACGCCGAGCGATGTTTATGCCATGCTGGGCTACATTCATGAATTGTGGAAACCCATGCCAGGTAGGTTCAAGGACTACATTGCCAGCCCCAAGGCCAATGGCTACCAGTCCATCCATACGACTGTTTACGGACCAAAAGGCCCTATCGAGTTCCAGATTCGGACCATGGAAATGCACCAGGTGGCGGAGTACGGGGTTGCGGCCCACTGGGCCTACAAGCGTGGTGGTGCTGCCAAGGCTTCTGAAAAAGAATTGCGCTGGATTAACAACCTGATTGAGCTGCAGGAGGGAGCTGGCGGAGATGCCCAGACCTTTGTGGATTCTGTGAAAGATGATATTTTTACTGAGCGGATTTACGTTTTCACTCCCGACGGTGCCGTTCGTGAATTGCCTAAAGACTCCGTTCCCATTGACTTTGCCTATGAGATTCATACCAAGGTCGGCGAGCGTGCAACCGGAGCCAAGGTCAATGGTCGCATGGTGCCACTGACTACCAAGCTCAAGACAGGCGACCAGGTGGAAATCATCACCTCGGCCAATTCCTTCGGACCAAGTCGTGACTGGGTCAACATCGTCAAGACCCATAAGGCTCGTAACCGGATCAAGCAGTTCTTCAAAAACCAAGACAAGGAACTATCTGTTTCTAAGGGTCGAGAGATGATTCAGGCCTTGCTGTTGGAAAATGGCTACGCTCCAAATCAGTATTTGGACAGAAAGCACATGGATGCCGTTTTGCAGAAGGCCAGCTACAAGACGGATGAGGCCCTCTTTGCCGCAGTTGGTTTCGGTGAGGTTTCGGCTATCTCTGTTTTCAATCGCCTGACGGAGAAAGAGCGTAAGGAGGCTGAGCGCGCCAAAGCCAAGGCTGTCGCGGACGAATTGGTCAACGGTGGCGAAGTCAAACACGACAACAAAGATAGTTTGAAAATCCGTCACGAAGGTGGGGTGGTCATTGAAGGGGCGTCAGGCTTGTTGATACGGATTGCCAAATGTTGTAATCCAGTACCTGGCGATGAAATTGTCGGTTACATCACCAAGGGGCGTGGGGTAGCCGTCCACCGTGTAGACTGTATGAACCTCAAGAGTCAGGAAAACTATGATGTCCGCCTGATTGATGTCGGTTGGGAGGATGAAAACTCTACCAAGGAATACATGGCAAATATCGATATCTACGGTCTCAACCGCTCAGGATTGCTCAACGATGTCCTTAAGGTCTTGACCAATGCTAGCAAGAACATTTCTTCGGTCAATGCCCAGCCAACCAAGGATATGAAGTTTGCGACTATCCATGTTTCCTTTGGCATTTCCAATCTGGCAACCTTGACCAGTTTGGTGGACAAGATCAAGTCTGTGCCAGAAGTTTACTCAGTGAAAAGGACCAACGGATAAAATGAAAATTGTATTACAACGTGTGTCGCAGGCCAGTGTGACCATTGAAGGAAGCATCCACGGGCAAATTGATCAAGGGCTCTTGCTCCTAGTTGGTGTGGGTCCAGATGACAGCCAGGAAGACCTGGACTATGCTGTTCGCAAAATTGTCAACATGCGGATTTTTTCAGATGAGGCAGGTAAGATGAACAAGTCTGTTCAAGATGTGGCAGGCAAGATTTTATCCATTTCCCAATTTACCCTCTTTGCGGATACAAAAAAAGGCAATCGCCCGGCCTTTACAGGAGCGGCAGCTCCTGCCCTAGCCAGCCAACTCTACGATGCCTTTAACCAAGCCCTGTCAGCCTTTGTGCCCGTTGAAGTGGGCGTTTTTGGGGCGGATATGGCGGTTAGCCTGGTCAATGATGGACCGGTGACCATTGTGTTAGATACCAAAAATCGCTAGACCTCTATACTTTTTGTGTCTATTTTGATATACTAAAAGTGAATTAGATGTGGAGGTGTGCCATGAAAAACTTACTGACCAATCATTTTTTCTACCTAGTGGTAGCATTTACCTTGATTTTGGTGATTTACTTTAGTGGAATTGACAAACGCTGGATTATTCTGGCAAGTTTTCTCTATTTTATCCCTTCGCAGATTTTATACCGTCGTCGCCTTAAAGAGCGGCTACAAGAAGACCAGCCCAAGTAGGCTGGTTTTTTGATGTGTAAATTGGACTACAATTCTTTATTAAATATGCTATAATAGTTTTTGCAGAAAAGTAAAGACGGTGGCTCTAATTTCTGAAAGGTAGGTGGTGCCTATGGGCAAATCATCAAAATCTAACAGAAGGGCTAGCCCAAGCCAGCTGGTAAGTGAACTTACTCATCTGGCAACGACAAATCCTATAAGATTTGTCTAGGGCTCGCACTAGCTCGAGTTTTGAAAAATATCGTTTCAAAACTCTCACGTCGGAGGTTATTGCTTGTCAACCTTTGAGGTGCTGACACTCATGTTTGTAGCTGGTACAGTCATCCAGTTTTTCTTTTATTACTTCGACGAGCGAGGAAACGTCGTTTCCTTATTTCCAACTTCAAAGACACCACTGGAGTCTTTGAACTCGCTTTGCCGTACTCTGCAGGGGTAACTTGCTTTCGCAAGTGCTATCTACAACCTTGTACAGTCACTCGACTGTACAAGCTGTCTGCAGCTCGTTGCCTAGTACTAAAAGTAAACTGGATGACTATTATCTTTTATCGCTCTCGTGATGTTAGTTCTTGAATTGGTAAAAACGACAAAAAAATAACCGTCTATAACTTTGGCAGGTTAACGGTTATTTTTTAATAATTTATAACAAGCCACCGTCTTAAACGGTTCTGCATTGGGTAGTTGTTTCTGGCAACTACCTTTTTCTATGTTTATTATACATCGGTAGGTCTATCAAGTCAAGTTGGACATTTATCTTTTGCCGAAATATGCTATAATAATGATTATAACTTACAAAAAATGTAGGAGATTTCTATGCTTAATATTTTTGTATTAGAAGATGATTTTTTTCAGCAGAGTAGGCTAGAAAATGCTATTAGGAGGTGTGTTGAAGAAACGTCAGTAAGATATAAATTCCTAGAAGTTTTTGGTAAACCAAATCAGTTATTGGAATCAATTGAGGAAGCAGGCAATCACCAATTTTTCTTTTTAGATATTGAAATTAAAGGTGAAGAAAAGAAAGGAATGGAAATCGCTAAAGAAATCCGTGCTCGAGATCCTTATGCTGTTATTGTCTTTGTAACAACTCACTCAGAATTTATGCCGGTAACGTATCGTTATCGAGTCTCTGCTTTAGATTTTATAGATAAAGGCCTGGAGGATAGTGACTTTCAAAAGGCAGTATCAGATGTGTTAGTGCATGCTTTTGAAAATATTGATCATACTATAGCTGAAAATTCTTTTATATACAAAACTGAAACTGCTCATATTCAAGTCCCTTTTAGTGATATCCTTTATTTTGAAACATCATCAACAATACATAAAGTCATTTTAAAAACCAAAACAGGTCAGACTGAGTTTTACGGGAAAGTATCCGATATAGCGAAAGCTGACGAACGACTTTACCAGGCACATCGTTCTTGTGTAGTGAATCCATTAAATATAACGAGATTGGACAGAACAAACCATATTGCCTATTTTGAGAATGGAGATTCTTGTTTCATATCTAGAATAAAACAAGGAAGATTGATAGAATTGATAGAGGATAAGTGATGAAGGTTTCACTAGGGTATGATATTCTTTTTTTCATTGATATCTTAATAAGACTTTATATTTTTCAGCAAATTAGTGGATTTAAAATAGAGAAGAAAAATATAATTATGATAGCATCCATTATAACCTTAGCTTCTATATTGTTAAGTAGTACATTCCAACTATGGGAGCCCTTTTCACTGTTGCTGATAGTTTCTTTTTTAAAAACTGATTGGAATAAGACTCAAAAAATATTCTATTGTTTATTACCGTTTGTCATTGGAGATATGTTTCAAAGGATAATAGGTTTGTATTTACGATTTATCTTTGATATTGATATTATTTCGTTTAATAGCAGCCCATTTTTTAATATCATCCTAACAATATTATTAGTTCCATTTTATACAATACTCTTCAAAGGGCTCGGGATAGAGTCTAAGAATCTTCAAGTTGATACTTTAGATCAAACTTTTAAAAAGATATTCATTAGTCTGAATGTATTTTTTATTACATACTTTTTGATAATTCGTGGTATGATTCAACTTGAAATTGCGATTGACAATGGATTGATTTTAAATATAGATACTTACTTTATTAGAACTAATGTATTGCTGATATATTTTACAATATTTATTGTTAGTATGCTGTATTTGAACTATCAGAAGAAAGAAAAGCAAGACAAAGAAATCCAGGAGTTGAAGGACAAACAATTAGCCGATTTAGGCCGTTATAGTCGTCATGTTGAGTCACTTTATAAAGAAATTCGAAGTTTCCGACATGACTACACTAATATTCTTATTAGTCTGAATGAAGCAATTAAGGAAGAGGATATTGTTGCGATTCGTACAATTTATCAGGGAGTGATAGCAGATTCTGATAGAAAATTCTATGATGGAAAGTACGATATAGCTAGATTGTCCAATATACAAAATCCTGCTGTGAAGAGTTTGCTGTCATCTAAGATGTTGGAGGCACAAAAAAAGGGTATTGCAATTTCTGTGGAAGTAGATGCTGAAATTGAACCACCTGATTTAGAGTTGATAGAATTCATAACTATTCTATCTATCTTATTAGATAATGCGATTGATGCTGCAAAGCAGTGTGCAAATGGAAATATTGTATTTGCCTACTTCCAGGAAGATGATCGAAAAATTATCGTTGTAGAAAATACTACGGTTGAAGATAAAGTATCTACAAGTCATATTTTTGAATATGGTCACTCTACAAAAGGAGATAATCGAGGAATTGGCTTGGCCAATGTAAAAGCTATTTTAGATAACTATCCTAAATTTTCTATATCAACGAAGAGTAGCAATCATCGATTTGTTCAAGAGTTGGTGTTTTTGGAATAAGATTTATAGATGTAAGTCCAGTCGAAAGGCTGGATTTTTTTGCATTTTCTCGAACAAATGGTCATTCATTACAAAATAACGACAGTTCATGACATGGATGAAAAAATGGTGGTGTGTTGGTCTATACTAAGAGTGTAAAAAACAAAAAGGGGACACGAGCATGAATACTTTAAAAACAATTGTTAAACACCGTCATTTCCGCTCCCTACTTGTAGGACTCGGAGCAGGAGCTATCATTTGTCTATGGGGAGTGTATTATGGAATGATTTACCTATTCAGTTATCTTGTCATTAGAGGTTTGATTTATATGGTAAAAAAATAAGAACAAGGAGAAATGAGATGACAGTAAAAAAGAAAATCGCTATGACAGAAGAACAATTGCTACATGTCGCTATGATAGTCTATACCTTGTATGTGCTGTACTTACTTGTCACCAAGAATTTTGTACCACGCTTCATAACTCCCTATGGACTGTATCTATTTGTTCTCGTTGAAGAAAAATTAGAGAAATTTTGCAAAAAACTATATCACAACTTAATGAATCGATAAAAAATGGTCATTCATTACAAAATAACGACCGTTCATGACATGGATGAAAAATTTGGTCTGGGTTGACTTATACTAAGAGTGTAAAGAAAACAAGAACAGGAGAAACAAAGATGAGAGAAAAAAAGGAAATTGTTATTACAGGGAAGCATGTATTACATGCAACAATGCTTGTATTACATGCAACAATGCTTGTATATACCTTCTTTATTGGATTTGCATTCATTAGACAGAATCTTGAGTTGCCGATGTTGATACCATACGGATTTTATCTACTTACCCTTATTCTTGAAAAAATGGAAAAAAGTGGCAAATCGTTATTTGAAATCAGAATTGAACGTTAAGGAAAATGATAGTGAGGAGAATTGAAGATGAAAAAAATCAATAAAGCTATAATGGTTGAGATAACTTGTACTATACTCTTTATTTTATATGGTATAGCTACCATACTATCTGATATAGGAGTAATCCCATTTTCAGAACCGATTCCACTTACAATTGTAATCTGCATATATTTAGGTATTTTGGGAAATATTGAAACAAATAGACTCAATTCTGAAAATGATAAAAATGGTCATTCAAAATAAAACGAAAACAAGGAGAATTGAAGATGAAGAATAAAAAATTCTATGCAGTTTTGATTGCTATTGCACTATGTTTGGTGTTTAAGATTAGTGCGAACTTGTCAGGCGATAGCCTTAAAGATTTTTTCAATGTTTTGGCAGTTAGTATCCCAGGTTCAATCATTACTTTTACTGCTTTAACAAATAAGGAACAAAACAAGGAAAAGTAAGTTTGTAAAGAAAACAAGAACAAGGAGAAATGAAAATGGAAAACAAACATCAAATGATGACTATCAAAGAAACGAATAAAATTATGCAGTTCTTGCAAGGGCTTGTTGAAGGAATTTTGGTCACTGCCGTTCTTATTCACCTAGTGGCTTGGCTTGTTCTTGGAAAAACAGTAGATGTTTTCTAATCTAATTTCTATCCAATGCTCTTTATTGCATTGTATTTCCTAATGAAAGTGAATAAGATTAAAAAGGAGGACTAGCTTATGAAACGTGTTAAAAATATTTTAAAATTTATTGGTTTGATTCTTGTCATCATTGCGATTAACATAACTCCGATGCGATTTATTGCCATACAGGATTCGATGTCAGGTGCCATGCAGTGGGTTTCTGGCATTGGCTATCTGGTCATTGCGACAGCTATTGTGGTGTGGACTTGGAAACGGTATAAGAAAGGTCTACCTGACCAGCAAAAACGGTTCACTTTTACCTGGAAAGATTTTGGGTTTGCTCTGCTATTTTTCTTGGCCGGACGGGTTGTCGGTATTGGCGGAACGTTATTGACCCAGTTGGTCACTGGTAATGCCACCACAGCCAACGATGCAGCACTTTTGGCTACAAATGAGCAATTGGCGAAGATGTTTCCGCTATACTTTATTGCCTTTCATATTGCAATAGGCGTTTTTGCTCCTTTTATGGAAGAGCTTGTTTTCAGAGGTTTGTTTAGCAATTATTTCTTCAAAGAAAATCAAAAATGGCTAAAATTGATAATCAGTTCAGCAGTCTTTGCTCTTCTTCATGCGATTCATCCAATTGAGTTGCCACTTTACTTCTTGCTTGGGGCAGTCTTCTATTTGGCTTACGCTCGCCGTGGCAATATTGTGGATGCGATTCTTGTTCATATATTGAACAACAGCTTGATGGTTATCTTCTCAATTATTGGTTACTTATTGATACTGTTTGGTTAGTGATGTTAAAGGAGTTTAGTTATGACAATGATAGAAAAACTAGATAAAAAATACCAAGAATTTGAAACAGCTTATGAGTCTTCCTCGTTGGCAATGAAATTCTTAGTATGGGTAGGAATAGCTATGACCTTGATGACTCTTGGTTCAGTTCTTGTGCCAGCGATTTATTCTGCAGGGCAAGATTTCGGTGCCTTCCTGTATTCTGTTTTTGGATAAGGGAGTGGTAGAAAATAAAATGAAAAAAGCTGAGGAATCAGCTTTTTGTTTACGCTTGTTTCGTTAGACTTGTTGAAGGTGGGGGAGTTGCTCGCTATTTGAGGGTTTGCTTGAATAGATTGTCTAGGTTGTTTAGGTAGTCTGTCCTTGCTCCTCTAATGCGAAGGATATCTACACGAGAGCCACGAATCAAATAGAAGATGAGGTGCTGTTTTCCAGGAATCATCCTTGTTTTTCCTTCTGGGAATAATGCTCGTCCCAGACGAGCGTCGAGGTCAATATATCCCTCTGGAAATGTTTCTAAAGTCAAGATAGCTGTGCTCAGAGATGCAAGCACCTTTCGTGTACTTGATTCTGAAAATTCACGGACATAATACTGGTAGATCTCCTCTAAATCTTGCTCGGCTTTAGCAGATAAATGTACTTCATAGACCATATTTGGCGAATACCTCACGAGCAGGTGTCGTGTGTCCTGATAAAACTTCTTGGTAGCCTTCATCAAGCTCTGCAATCAACTCATCTAGAAAAGCATCTGCACGTGCCTCTTCTACCGTTTTTATTGGCAAATCTTGCTCTTCAACCACTCTTTCTACAAATAAATTAAGAGCATCAGAAAGGGTCATATCTTTTTCTGATAAGATTATTTTTGCTTGTTCCAATAATTTTGCATTTACTCTAAAATTATATTGTCTATCCCTAACCAATCCTGCCATTGTCTTCAACTCCAAATTCTAATATGTATAACAATAGTGTAGCTATTTGTTTTACATCTGTCAAGCGATAATCTGGTACTGAATATCTTGGATAAGATTCGGTGACTTCGAAAAAATGGTCATTCATTACAAAATAGCGACCGTTCGTGACAGGGATGAGAATAGTGTGTTGATTTGCTATATACTAAGTTCATAAAAAGATTCTATTAGAACGGGAGAGTAGTAATGATTCATTGGATAAAAAGCATAGTGCAGGTTTTATTGTTAACCTTAGTCATACAAGTCCCCTTCATTGCTGAGATGAGTTGGGGGAATATAGATGAACATCTACTTGGTTATATCCTACATGTGTTTTGTTGGATTCTTCTCACTCTTTTCGTTTTTGGGTTATTGGAAACTCTTCGGAAAAACTGTCGTGACAATAGTTTAGAGGCAAAAGGCTATAGCTATGGTAAATTGTTTGGATTGGTTATTTTGGGAATCATTATTAAAATTTTACTATTAAATGTTTCCTTGCGATTATCTGGCTCGACGGTTGATAATAGTAGTATGCTGGAGCTATTTCAGTCCAAATATGGCTGGCTGGTCTTGCTTAGTACAAATATTCTCTCTCCTATCCGAGAAGAGTATCTCTATAGGGGAATCTTTCAGGAGAGAATAAGGAGTAAGCACTATCCAATCATTAGCGTGTTAATTACAGCCATTTTATTTGCTTTTGTACATAGTTATGAAATTTCTTTTAGTTTCTGGTCGGCACTTTTTCCAGGATTTTTGTTTTCTTGGATTTACTATAAAACGAACGATCTCAAATATCCGATAGTGGCACATATTTTGTCGAACAGTATTGTGACCGTTTTAAATGTTATAAGTTTCTAAATCTGTGGTGATAGAAAAGGAGCAAAATTATGAGAATAATAAAATTGATAACTATTATTCCCTTGTTTATACTATTAATGATGGGAATACTAAACTTGTTTCGAGTGACAGACTACTTGCGGTATATTCTAAATATACTGGGGTTAGTAGGAATCTTAATTCTGAGTTATCATACATTTAAAAATGACAGTCGGAATTAGTTGTAATAGATAAAAAATAAGTAGAATATGAAAATAATAAAATCAATCGGTTTCGCTGTGGGTACCTTGCTACTCACTTTACTCATTCAATTTCCGGCTTATGTGGGGATAACAGCCTTTCAAGAGAGTGTGCTTTTAAAACTTGCAGTCATGATAGGGCTTGGTCTTGCAATATTGACACTACTTTCTGTCATCAGACGAGGAATGGTGAAGAATCAAGAATTTTCAAGAGAGAAGCTGAATATTTTTAAAATAGTCGGTATGACAACGTTGGTATTTACTGGACAAACTTTTCTAAACCTCCTTTGGCAGTATTTGGGTCTTAGCCTTAGTGATTCTAACGCCTTAGATACAGTCAATCAGTTAAATTCGGACAATTTTTGGGTGATGGCTCTCTCAGTTATCTTGTTTGCACCAGTTTTAGAAGAATTTCTTTACAGAGGGATTTTGTTAGAAAAGACAGCCCAGTATTTTCCTAAGCATCCTCAAATGGTCATCGTATTTTCTGCCCTTCTATTTGCCTATTGTCATACTTGGAGCTTTTCAGTAGCATTTTTAGGGCACTTTATAACAGGGGCTTATCTGGGCTATCTGTATATGTGCAATAGACGAATGACGGATACTATCCTTGCACATAGCTTCTATAACGCCTCCATTTTACTCCTCCAAATTTTATTTGGTTTGGTGCAGGTTGGTGGATAAAAATTGACAGTAGACATTTTTGGGAAATGCCTGTATACTAAGAGGAAACGAGGCTGGGCAAAAAGCCCGCTTCTCAAGGTTAGTGTCAACATCTCAGCGCAGTGGTTGATTGGCAGATTTGTTCGTGTTTTACACTCCAAATCTGACCATTACGACTGTTGCGAACAAAGTTCGCTCTATTTCCAACCTCAAAAGGTTCACTGAACCTTTTGAGCTGTGCGGGGATGGGAGTGAAACAGTCTGGGGATAGACTGTTTCAGCTCAACAAATGGAAATAAGGACTTGTTGACGAACTCTTCTATGAATGGTCAAGTTCTTTCCCACTCCCACTATCAAGTGCAGAGGTGGGCAGAAATATGAGAAAATTTTTTCAAGACCTCAATCAAGAATATCTGGAAACCAGAAGTTCAGTTGGAGAAGATAGGCTGGAATGGTTGATTCAGAGAAAGATGACCTGGGGTATGCGGTGGGGCTTGGTGCTCGTGTTCATGTTTGTCGTGCAGCCTATAACCTACAATCCTTTCTTTCTCTTGGGCTGTTTTTATCTAGGTTCTTTTTTGGGTTTGGTATATATCTTAGGGCAAGTGTTTTTTGCAACTAGATCCATTTTCTATAACATGAAGAAAAAACCAATCGCTCAGCTTGTTTAGGCTGGGCGATTGGTTTTGAAAGAGAATAGAGGAGATTGGATACTCAATGAACAGCAAAAATAGCCCTCTATACCTGATTTTAACTGCATGCTTATTCATTAAACTGCTTATAGTACTTCTCGTTAAATAGTTTTTGAAGGTTGATTTTAGGTTTAGGTTGTGCTTCTAAGATAGGGGGCAGGATTTTATTGAGAAGTAATTCCGCCTCTTTTTGATATTGTGAATCATATTTTTTGTTATCAATATCATTAGTGTAATAATAAGAAAATTTTCCAGTCATATCAAAATGATAATTTTCATTTTTAGTACTATTCCAGAGTAAGAAATCTATCCCGTAGGCTAACACCAAAGATTTATCCAATAAAACTGCACCATTCCCATCAAGGTCATAGGATAATTTATTAGTTGTCGGTCTTTCAATACTGTCCAAATGAGTTAAAATGATGACCAACTCAGGATTGGTCCCCTCTTTCCGAGGCATGTGCTGGACATAGTACCCTGCGTAGTGAGATAGATTATATGCGATATACAGCTTTCCAATCCCCCAAAGCAGGAGGCTTATGAAGGTTAGGATAAGGGCAACAAGTATTTTCTTTTTCATAGATAGCTTATTCATTAAACTGTTTGTAGTATTTGTCGTTAAATAGATTTTGAAGGTTTATTTTTGGTTTGGGTTGCGCTTCTAGGATAGGGGGCAAGATTTTATCGAGAAGTAATTCCGCCTCTTTTTGATATTGCGTGTCAGAATTTGTATTGTCGATATCATCAGTGTAATAATACAAAAAATCACCGTTATCATGGTTAAAGAAGTAGTCTCCGTCTTCATCTGATATAGTCAGTTGAAATTCATCCGATACATCAAAAAGGTAAAAACTATCATCTTTTATGATACCGCCATTTCCCCTTAAGTTATAAGTAAGTCCGTTTACTTCTGGTCTTTCAATACTGTCCAAATGAGTTAAAATGATGACCAACTCAGGATTGGTCCCCTCTTTCCGAGGCATGTGTTGGACATAGTACCCTGCATAGTGAGAGAGATTATATGCGATATACAACTTTCCAAACCCCCAAAGCAGGAGGCTTATGAAGGTTAGGATAAGGGCAACAAGTATTTTCTTTTTCATCTTCTTTTTCCTTTAGATTTTGATTCGGCATTCCTCTCTTTTTTTACTAAACAAGACTAATCGCTCAGCTTGTTTAGGCTGGGCGATTAGTCTTTTCTACGAATAATTCTTGGGCGATGGTTACAGGTATTGCCAGTTCTTTGTCCTTGTACTGGATGGTGATGGTCTGGGCAAACTGGTCGAAGGCTGTCACAAGTAGTTGATCGCCGACAGCTAACTCATGTTGTTCGAGGTATTGGAGAAGTTGGTAGAAATCATGGATGCGGACCAGTTGGTAGCTGCCGATTTCGGTCAGTTGGGACAGCCGGGTCTGGTAGCGTTCCACAAGCAACTGGTTTTCTTTAGGAATGCTGCCACCGTGTGGGCAGGTTTGGGGATAGCCCAGCAGTTTGTCCAGTTGGTTGATAAAATGGTCTGAAACGGTGTGTTCTAAAATTTCAGCTTCTTCATGGACTTGCTCAGGGGAATAGCCCAGCTGTTCAACTAAAAAGACTTCTATCAGGCGGTGCTTGCGGTAGAGGTTGGCTACCATTTCCAAGGCGACTTGGCTGAGGAGGTAACCTGCTGTTTTATCTTTTTCAATCAGCTCTTCCGTGACCATTTTTTTCAGCATTTCGGAAACGGCTGGGGCGGAAAAATTCATCTTTTCAGCAATCTGCTTATTGGTTATTTTTTGTTCTGCCTGTCCTAGTTCATAGATGACTTTCAGGTAATCTTCTTTGTTTGGTGTCATATTCTCTCACTTTCTAGTAAGAATAGTATACCAAAATTTTATAAAAATCATTGACAGAAAGATTTTTTTAATATATATTAAAACTAAAGTTAAGTATACCTAATAAAACACAAAGGAGAACCTACTATGAAAAAACTATTTCTCAGTTTGGCTCTGCTATTGTCCCTTATCGGGCTAGGAGCCTGTCGTTCAACGCAAAGCCCAGAGGCTTCCAGCAAGCCGCGAGTGGCGGTCACGACCTCTTTCCTCAATGACATGGTCTATCAGTTGGCGGGTGATGAGGTGGAACGTGATTTGCTGATTCCAGCAGGGGAAGACCCGCACCTCTATGTTGCCAAGACCAGCGACCTGTCCAAGTTGCAGCAAGCAGATCTTGTTCTCTACCACGGTTTGCACTTTGAGGGCAAGATGGTGGAAGCCTTGGAAAAGACGGGTGTAGCAGTGTCTAAGAACTTTAATGCAAAAGACTTGAATACGATGGATGAAGATGGAGAAGAGATTGTCGATCCACACTTCTGGTTTTCAATTCCCTTGTACAAGTCAGCTGTAGCTGTAGCTTCAGAGGAACTACAAAAACTTTTACCTGCTAAAGCAGAGCTGATTCAGAAAAATACGGAAAACTACTTGGCTCAGCTGGATGACTTACATACTTGGATTGAAAAAGAGTTGAGCGTCCTGCCTGCGGAGAGCCGTTACCTAGTCACCCCACATGATGCCTTTAACTACTTCGCAGCCAGCTATGACTTTACCCTCTATGCACCGCAGGGCATTAGTACCGAGTCAGAAGTTGCCAACAGCGATATGATTGAAACGGTCAATATGATTTTAGAACATGGTATCAAGGCTATCTTTACCGAGTCAACAACCAGTCCAGAACGCATGGAAAAATTGCAAGAAGCTGTCAAGGCCAAGGGTGGTCAAGTAGCGATTGTAAGCGGTGAAGGCAAGGAGCTATTCTCAGATTCCCTAGCGCCAGAAGGGGAAGAGGGAGCGACATTTATCGATATGTATAAGCACAATGTCCAGTTAATTGTGGAGCATTTGCAGTAAGAAAGGTTGGAAGAATGGAAGAAATACTGAGAGTTGAAGACTTGTCCTTGCACTATGGTGCAGGACAGGTCAAGGCTCTAGATCGGGTCAGTTTTCAGCTGCCCAAGGGTTGTCGTGCAGCCCTGGTCGGTCCAAATGGTGCAGGGAAATCGAGCTTGTTTAAGGCGATTTTGGGATTGGAGAAGGGGGTAAGTGGCAAGGTTTCGATACTGGGTCAGTCAGAGAAACTGAATCAAGTTATTCAAAAAAATGTTGCCTATATTCCCCAAGCCAGCCAGGTCAACTGGCAGTTTCCTGCAAGGGTTCTGGATATTGTCCTGATGGGGCGTTTTGCCCATACCAGTGGTTTCTTCCGCCGACCAAGTTCCTTGGATAAGGAAAAGGCAGAGCAGGCTCTGGAAGAGATGAAAATCAGTGATTTACGTAATCGGCAGATTGATCAGTTATCGGGAGGTCAGCGGCAACGGGTCTTTCTGGCTAGGGCCTTGGCTCAGGAAGCTGAAATCTACATGATGGATGAGCCCTTGGCTGGGATTGATCAGGTGACAGAGCAAGTCATCATGGACTGTTTGAAGAAGTTCCAGCAAGAAGGCAAGACCTCCCTGGTTATCCACCATGACCTTTTGACCTTGGAAAAGTATTTTGATTATGTCCTCTGGCTCAATGGTCGTTTGGTGGCAGAGGGGGCTATGGATCAGGTGGATTTGCTGCAAGCCTATCAAGCTGCCTTTGGTCAGGAACCTGCCTTATTTCTAAAGGAGGGGCCTGGTCATGTTTGATCTCTTGCAGGACTATTCTTTTTGGACGGTAGCTCTGGGAACCCTTGTTTTAGCCTTGGCGGCTAGTCAAATCGGGACCATTAGCGTCTTGACCAGACAGAGTTTAATCGGAGATAGCTTGGGGCATGCGGCCTATCCAGGTATCATCCTGTCCTATATGATTTTTCAGTCACGCCACCCCCTGCTCCTCTTGATTGGAGCGGTGGCTTCGGGTTACCTGTCCTATGGTCTGGTCAGCTGGCTCTGTCGAGGAGGGCGGACCAGTCGGGTCAATGCCTTGGCACTGGTTTCGGCGGCTTTTTTTGGACTGGGCTTGGTTCTCAAGCAGTATGTTCAGGGAAATGTTGCCTTTCAAGGAGCAGCCCAGGCAGGTTTGGAAAACTATGTCTTTGGTCAGGCAGCCTTTATGCAGTTGGACGATGTTGTATTGATTTGCCTAGTAGCCTTGCTAGCCTTGTTCCTATTTGGGTGGCACTACCAGTCGCTCAAGCTCTATCTGTTTGATAAACAGTTTGCCAAGCTAGTGGGGATTTCTGTGGAAAAGATTGACCGTATGACCCTGTTTCTGATGATGAGTTTGATTGCGGTTGGCTTGAAGGTGGTTGGGGCTATCCTGATGAGTAGTTTCTTGATAGCACCAGCTGTCTTTGGCTTGCTTCTAGGAAAGTCCTATGGTCAGACCTTGGTATTAGCAGCAGGAATTGCTGGATTTTCAGCCCTACTTGGAAGTTATGTGAGTTCGGTGGTGACAGGTTTATCGACTGGGCCGGCTATTATTGTTTGCTTGAGTTTGTCCTCTTTAGTGGCTTTTGCTTATATGACCTATATCAGAAAGGAGAATGCAGGTGCTTGAGGTCTTATTGATTTTACTGGCTGTTGGTTCTTCTTGTGGCTTGATTGGGTCTGTCTTGGTGGTGCGCAATCAGGCCATGCTGGCAGATGCCTTGTCCCACTCGGTTCTGTTGGGGATAGTACTGGGCTTCTTTGTCAGTCACAGCCTAGATTCCCCCCTGCTCTTGTTTGGGGCGGCGGTTTTTGGTCTACTGACAGTTCTAGCGATTGAGGGGCTACACACTCGCAAGTTGGCTCAGGATGCGGCGACGGGCTTGCTCTTTACTTTTTTCTTTGCCCTAGCGGTTATTCTCATCTCCCTCTTTGCCCGTAATGTCCATCTGGACTTGGATATGGTCCTGATGGGCGAGGTGCTCTTTGCCCCTCTTAACAGGCTGGATTTTTTAGGTCTATCCCTACCCTTGGCCTTGGTCAAGTCCGTCGGGCTCTTACTGGTTTTGCTGGTCTTCTTTTTCTTGAATTTTCAAGCTCTGACCCTCTATCTCTTGGACAAGGAGCAGGCTAAACTCCAAGGGATTGCCACTAAAAGACTGGAGCTGGGATTGATTTTTCTGGTTTCCTTGACAACGGTATCGTCCTTTGAGGCGGTCGGCTCTATGGCGGTCATTATTTTCTTACTGGCACCTAGCATGGCGGCCTTACCTTGGTCGAAGCATTTCTGTCAGTTTTTAGTTTTGGGGCAATGCTGCGCCATTCTGATGATTTGTCTAGGCTTTGGGCTTGCCAGCTGGCTTGACCTGACCATGTCTGGAACCTGTTCGGTCATGGGGCTTCTGACAGTTTGCGTCAGCTTTTTCCTAAAAAATGCCCTAAAAGTTTAGTTTGGCAAATGAAATTGTCAGACTTTTTTGTTATTATAGTAAGTAATCACACAAGCAAAGGAGAAAATAATGACACGTTTACAAGATGATTTTTACGAATACGTCAATGGTGAATGGGCAAAAACAGCCGTCATTCCAGACGATAAGCCAAGAACAGGTGGTTTCTCAGACTTGGCGGATGAGATTGAAAAACTTATGATTGACACGACAAACGCATGGTTGGCTGGTGAAAATGTCCCAGAAGATAGCGTTTTGCAAAACTTTGTGGCCTTCCACAAACAAGTAGCCGACTATGCAACCCGTGATCGATTGGGAGCAGAGCCAGCACAAGCCTTAATTGCAGAGTACAAGGCTCTCAACTCTTTCGAAGAATTTACCAGCAAGCTGGCAGAGTACGAATTGGCCGGCAAGCCAAACCTCATGCCTTTTGGTGTGGCACCTGACTTTATGGATGCGACTACTAATGTCCTCTGGGCAGATTCTCTAGGCATTATCTTGCCAGATACGACCTACTATGAAGAAGGCCATGAAAAAGGATCGGAATTGCTCAAAATCTGGCGTGAAAGTCAAGAAGCCCTCCTACCTAAGTTCGGTTTCAGCGATGAGGAAATCAAAGACCTCTTGGACAAGCGTTTGGAACTAGATGCCACGATTGCCAAGTATGTCCTGTCAAATGAAGAGGGTTCTGAGTACGCCAAACTTTACCACCCCTACGAGTGGGTAGATTTTACTGCCTTGGCACCAGAGCTGCCTTTGGATGATTTCTTCACAGCGATTTTAGGGCAAACGCCAGACAAGATTATCGTGCCTGAGGAACGTTTTTGGCAGGCTGCCAAGGACATTTACAGTGCGGATAATTGGGAGCTTTTGAAGGCGACCTTGATTTTGAAAGCGGCAGGAGCTTATACAGCCTTCTTATCGGATGAAATTCGTATTCTAGCAGGAGCCTACAGCCGTGCTCTTTCCGGTACACCGCAGGCGCAAAACCAAGAAAAAGCAGCCTACAACTTGGCACAAGGCTACTTTAACCAAGCCCTCGGTCTTTGGTATGCTGGAGAGAAATTCTCACCAGAAGCCAAGGCAGATGTGGAAGCCAAAGTTGCCAAGATGATTGAAGTCTACAAATCTCGTTTGGAAACAGCTGACTGGTTGGCTCAGGAAACGCGTGACAAGGCCATTGTCAAACTCAATGTTATCAAGCCTTACATTGGCTACCCAGAAGCCTTGCCAGAGCGTTATTATAAGAAGATTGTTGACCCAAGCAAGTCCTTGGTGGAAAATGCCATTGAGCTAAACAAGATTGACATTGCTCATGGTTGGAGCAAGTGGAACAAGCCTGTGGACATTAAGGAATGGGGCATGCCAGCTCACATGGTCAACGCCTACTACAATCCACAGAAGAACTTGATTGTCTTCCCAGCGGCCATTTTGCAGGCGCCATTCTACTCTCTGGAGCAGTCTTCGTCAGCTAACTACGGCGGTATCGGTGCGGTTATTGCCCACGAGATTTCCCATGCCTTCGACTCAAATGGTGCTTCCTTTGATGAGCATGGCAGCCTCAATAACTGGTGGACAGAGGAAGACTATGCTGCCTTTGAGGCTCGTACCCAGCAGGTCATCGACCAGTTTGAAGGTCAGGATTCTTACGGTGCCAAAATCAATGGTAAATTGACCGTGTCAGAAAACATTGCTGACCTTGGTGGGATTGCGGCAGCCCTAGAAGCAGCCAAGTCAGAAGATGACTTCTCCGCAGAGGAATTCTTCACTAACTTTGCTCGCATCTGGCGAATGAAGGCCCGTCCTGAGTTCATGCAGATGTTGGCGAGTGTCGATGTCCACGCACCAGGGCACCTACGCACCAACATCCAGTTGCCAAACTTCGATGAATTCCATGAAACCTTTGGCGTTCAAGAAGGCGACGGTATGTGGCGTGCTAAAGAAGACCGTGTGATTATTTGGTAGAAGTTTTGAACAGCTAACTTTTGTTGGCTGTTTTTGTCGCTTTGGACAAGAAAAAATAAAGCATATCTATTTGACACAGCTTCTCATCTATGGTATTATACTAGACGGTACTTTTTACTTTTGGTCTCTCAAGAGTGTACAGGGACGTGCTGACAAATGTTGCAAAAGTACACACAGATAGGGGTTGTCACCAATGCCCTATCACCAAAAATAAAAAATATATACAGGAGAATGTAGATGCCTACAATTAACCAGTTGGTACGTAAACCACGTAAGTCTAAAGTAGAAAAATCTAAATCACCAGCTTTGAACGTTGGTTACAACAGCCGTAAAAAAGTTCAAACTAACGTTTCATCACCACAAAAACGCGGTGTTGCAACTCGTGTCGGAACAATGACACCTAAAAAACCTAACTCAGCCCTTCGTAAATTTGCTCGTGTACGTTTGAGCAACCTTATCGAGGTTACTGCTTACATCCCAGGTATCGGTCACAACTTGCAAGAGCACAGCGTTGTTCTTCTTCGTGGTGGACGTGTAAAGGACCTTCCAGGGGTACGTTACCATATCGTTCGTGGTGCGCTTGATACTGCAGGTGTAAACGATCGTAAGCAAGGCCGTTCTAAATACGGTACTAAACGTCCAAAAGGCTAAGAAAGGGGAAATATAAATGAGTCGTAAAAATCAAGCGCCTAAGCGCGAAGTATTGCCAGATCCATTGTATAACTCAAAATTGGTAACTCGTTTGATCAACCGTGTTATGTTGGACGGTAAACGTGGTACTGCTGCATCAATCGTTTACGGTGCCTTTGATCAAATCAAAGAAGCAACTGGTAACGATGCACTTGAAGTATTTGAAACAGCAATGGAAAACATCATGCCTGTACTTGAAGTACGTGCACGTCGTGTCGGTGGTTCTAACTACCAAGTCCCAGTTGAAGTTCGTCCAGAGCGTCGTACAACACTTGGTCTTCGTTGGTTGGTAACGATCGCTCGTAACCGTGGTGAGCACACTATGATTGATCGCCTTGCGAAAGAAATCATGGATGCAGCAAACAACACTGGTGCAGCTGTTAAGAAACGTGAAGACACCCATAAAATGGCAGAAGCAAACCGCGCATTCGCACACTTCCGCTGGTAAGATTAAGATACAGAGAACGTGCCTGCCGACGAAAAATAGGAAATCGAAGCAGAATGCTTTTGCATTCAATGAGATTTATCTTTTTTCGTTGCCAGCAGGCCGTTCGAGTTCAGTTCGACATTGGATATACGCAAGTTAACTGAATTTAATCTAAGATGAATGAACTTCGTTCAACCATCACAAACCGGATCGAGGCTTGCCTCATCCACTTCACACCATTAGTAAGAAATCAAGCGGGTGGGACTTGCCCACTCGCTTTTCTTAAAATATGGTATAATAAAGTACAAAACTAAAATTATAGGAGAACAAACCTCATGGCACGCGAATTTTCATTAGAAAAAACTCGTAATATCGGTATCATGGCGCACGTTGACGCGGGTAAAACAACGACAACTGAGCGTATTCTTTACTACACTGGTAAAATCCACAAAATCGGTGAAACTCACGAAGGTGCATCACAAATGGACTGGATGGAGCAAGAGCAAGAGCGTGGTATCACAATCACATCTGCTGCGACAACAGCTCAATGGAACAACCACCGTGTAAACATCATCGACACACCAGGACACGTGGACTTCACAATCGAAGTACAACGTTCACTTCGCGTTCTTGATGGTGCGGTTACCGTTCTTGACTCACAATCAGGTGTTGAGCCACAAACTGAAACAGTATGGCGTCAAGCAACTGAATACGGTGTTCCACGTATCGTATTTGCCAACAAAATGGACAAAATCGGTGCTGACTTCCTTTACTCAGTAAGCACACTTCATGAGCGTCTTCAAGCAAATGCTCACCCAATTCAATTGCCAATCGGTTCTGAAGATGAGTTCCGTGGTATCATCGACTTGATCAAGATGAAAGCTGAAATCTATACTAACGACCTTGGTACAGATATTCTTGAAGAAGATATTCCGGCTGAATACCTTGAGCAAGCTCAAGAATACCGTGAAAAATTGGTTGAAGCAGTTGCTGAAACTGATGAAGAATTGATGATGAAATACCTTGAAGGTGAAGAAATCACAAACGAAGAATTGAAAGCTGGTATCCGTAAAGCGACTATCAACGTTGAATTCTTCCCAGTATTGTGTGGTTCTGCCTTCAAGAACAAAGGTGTTCAATTGATGCTTGACGCGGTTATTGACTACCTTCCAAGCCCACTTGACATCCCTGCAATCAAGGGTGTAAACCCAGATACTGATGGTGAAGAAGAGCGCCATGCTTCTGATGAAGAGCCATTTGCGGCCCTTGCTTTCAAGATTATGACTGACCCATTCGTAGGTCGTTTGACATTCTTCCGTGTGTACTCAGGTGTCTTGAACTCAGGTTCTTACGTATTGAACACTTCTAAAGGTAAACGTGAGCGTATCGGACGTATCCTTCAAATGCACGCAAACAGCCGTCAAGAAATCGACGTAGTTTACTCAGGTGATATTGCCGCTGCAGTTGGCTTGAAAGATACTACAACAGGTGACTCATTGACAGATGAAAAGGCAAAAATCATCCTTGAGTCTATCCACGTTCCAGAACCAGTTATCCAATTGATGGTTGAGCCTAAGTCTAAAGCTGACCAAGACAAGATGGGTATCGCACTTTCTAAATTGGCTGAAGAAGATCCAACCTTCCGCGTTGAAACAAACGTTGAAACTGGTGAAACAGTTATCTCTGGTATGGGTGAGCTCCACCTTGACGTCCTTGTTGACCGTATGCGTCGTGAATTCAAGGTTGAAGCAAACGTAGGTGCTCCTCAAGTATCTTACCGTGAAACATTCCGTGCTTCTACTCAAGCTCGTGGTTTCTTCAAACGCCAGTCTGGTGGTAAAGGTCAATTCGGTGACGTTTGGATCGAATTCACACCAAATGAAGAAGGTAAAGGTTTCGAGTTCGAGAACGCTATCGTCGGTGGTGTGGTTCCACGTGAATTCATCCCAGCGGTTGAAAAAGGTCTCGTAGAATCTATGGCTAATGGTGTTCTTGCTGGTTACCCAATCGTTGACGTTAAAGCGAAGCTTTACGATGGTTCATACCACGATGTCGACTCATCTGAAACAGCCTTCAAAGTGGCAGCATCTCTTGCCCTTAAAGAAGCAGCGAAATCAGCTCAACCAACTATCCTTGAGCCAATGATGCTCGTAACCATCACTGCACCAGAAGATAACCTCGGTGACGTTATGGGTCACGTTACTGCACGTCGTGGTCGCGTTGACGGTATGGAAGCTCGTGGTAACACACAAATCGTTCGTGCTTATGTGCCACTTGCTGAAATGTTCGGTTACGCAACTGTTCTTCGTTCAGCAACACAAGGTCGCGGTACCTTCATGATGGTATTTGACCACTACGAAGATGTACCAAAATCTGTACAAGACGAAATTATCAAGAAAAACGGTGGCAATGCATAATTGCTAACCAGGACGCCTTCAGGCGTCTTTTTTGTCTCTGTCAATTGTAGTGGGCTGATGAACAGCTACATTCACGAGAGGACCTCTTGGTCTTCTTTTTTGCTTAAAACCCAATTTTCCTTATTGACAATTGACTCTTTAGCTGATAGAATAATCAAGCTATCATTTGAAGCATTTGTTGATCAGGCTTTTAGAACCTAGCCGATGAAAAAAATTAAAAATTTTTGAAAAAAGCTATTGACAGTATTAGCTATAGATGATAGAATAATGAAGTTGTCTCGTGAGGGACTGTTGGCGAAGTAGAAACGAAAAAAAGTTTCAAAAAGTAGTTGACAGGAAATCACGGATGTGATATACTGATATAGTTGTCGCAAGGACGACAAGACCTTTGAAAATTAAAGAAGACGAACCAAACGTGCAGGGTGATTTATATTTATATAAATCGTCAATGACAAAAAACAATAAACGGATAAGCCAGAGTGCTTAGTCGGACAAACTAATTTTAATGAGAGTTTGATCCTGGCTCAGGACGAACGCTGGCGGCGTGCCTAATACATGCAAGTAG
>NZ_JBIMJP010000016.1:0-42152 GCF_043674155.1 Streptococcus sp. A23
TAAGCGGCTTACTAACTTCTCCAAGAAAATAATATCGATTTTCTCGGATTCGTGTCGTAACCCGCTAAGAAAATTTCGTTGAATATGCGACGAAGTCGCAAGGGGATAGTTTCCGCCGTGGTGAAAGTCATAGAATGTTTACATTCTATGACTAGGGCTTGGCAAGACTTAGGTTTGCCAAAAAGAAATGGAACTCCGCAGGAGATCGCTTTCGGCCTGCACCACTTCAGGAAACTATCGGAAAACAGAAATTCTTAGCAAACAAGATTTATTTAAAAGGGGGACATTTTTATGTCAGAACGTAAGTTGTTTACGTCTGAGTCAGTTTCGGAGGGGCATCCGGATAAGATTGCTGACCAGATTTCAGATGCTATTTTGGATGCTATTTTAGCCCAGGATCCAGATGCCCACGTGGCAGCAGAGACAGCTGTTTACACAGGTTCTGTCCATGTGTTTGGCGAAATTTCGACCACAGCCTATGTGGACATTAACCGCGTGGTGCGCGATACCATTGCTGAGATTGGCTATACCAAGGGCGAATACGGTTTTGCTGCAGAATCAGTCGGGGTGCACCCGTCATTGGTGGAGCAATCACCGGATATTGCGCAAGGGGTTAATGAAGCCTTGGAGGCACGTCAAGATGCCAGTCAAGATCCACTCGATTTGATTGGGGCAGGTGACCAAGGGCTCATGTTTGGTTTTGCGGTAGATGAAACGCCGGAACTCATGCCTTTGCCAATTTCACTGAGTCATCAGTTGGTTCGTCGCTTGGCAGAGTTGAGAAAATCAGGCGAAATTGCTTATCTTCGTCCAGATGCCAAGTCTCAAGTAACTGTTGAGTATGATGAAAATAATCAGCCTGTTCGTGTTGATACAGTAGTTATTTCGACCCAGCACGACCCAGAAATCAGTCAAGAACAAATTCGTCAAGATGTGATTGAGCAGGTCGTTAAAGCGATTATTCCGGCAAATTATCTGGATGATCAAACTAAGTTCTTTATCAATCCTACAGGGCGCTTTGTGATCGGTGGTCCGCAAGGTGACTCTGGTTTGACTGGTCGTAAAATCATTGTGGATACCTATGGCGGTTTTGCTCGTCATGGTGGGGGTGCCTTTTCTGGTAAAGATGCGACCAAGGTTGACCGTTCAGCATCCTATGCAGCCCGTTATATTGCCAAAAATATTGTCGCGGCAGGATTTGCCAAGAAGGCAGAAGTCCAGCTAGCCTATGCTATCGGTGTGGCCCAGCCTGTTTCTGTCCGTATTGATACCTTTGGCACCAGCACTGTTTCTGAAAGCAAATTAGAGGCGGCTGTGCGTCAGATTTTCGACCTGCGCCCAGCGGGAATTATCCAAATGTTAGACCTCAAGCGTCCGATTTATAAGCAGACGGCGGCTTATGGACACATGGGACGGACAGACATTGATCTTCCGTGGGAACGACTGGATAAGGTGGATGCTTTGAAAGAGGCCTTGGCCTAGTTGATAGGGAGGTCTTGTGATGAAAAAAGCCCTGATTGTATTTGCCCATCCTCGAAAAGAAAGTTTTACCCATGCCTTGGTGGCACGGGTTGAGCAGGCTTTACGCAAAAATGGGATAGAAGTGACTGTGCGTGATTTGTATGCGCTGGGTTTTGATCCTGTATTGCGTGGAGAGGATGCCATCCATATTGAAAATGGTCAGTTTGTTCGCGATGCAGCTGCCTATCCAGCTGATGTTCAAGTTGAGATGGACTTGATTGCGGAGAGTGATTTGCTGGTTTACATTTTTCCGTCTTGGTGGAATGGGATGCCGGCTATCATGAAAGGCTACGTTGACCGTGTTTTTCAGCATGGATTTGCCTACAGCTTTGAATCCGATGAACCGCGCCAGCTATTTTCCACGAAAAAAGCCATGTTCTTTACTCCAACAGGGCAACCGCAGAATACAGATGGCAGCTTGACACCGATTGACCAAGCCATGAAGTTTTTGACCTCTGATTGGCTCTTCAATAGCAATGACGCCCAAGTTCTTGGCCATGTTTTTTATGGCCGTGTGCCTTATTTGACACGGGATGAATTGGAAGTCTACTTGCAAGATGCAGAAGAGCGTATCCAGAAAATATTCGATTAAAGCAAAGGGGGCCTGCAAGGGCTACCCTTTTCATTTCAAATAACTAGCATTTTCACTAAGCTTGTGGTAAAATAAAACGTATGCCTTTTTGGGCAAAGTTAGAAATGAGAAATTCTAGTATGAGAAAAATTGTAATTCAAGGCGGGAAACCTTTAAAAGGGACTGTTACAGTCAGTGGTGCTAAGAACTCTGTTGTAGCATTGATTCCAGCCATTATTTTATCGGATGGGATTGTAACTCTGGATGGTGTGCCAGCTATTTCCGATGTAGATAGTTTGATTGATATTATGGAGACTATGGGGGCAACGGTCAAACGTGACGGCGAAACTCTTGAGATTGACCCGCGTGGTGTGCAAGATATGCCCATGCCTTTCGGGAAAATCAATAGTCTGCGGGCCTCTTATTATTTCTACGGTTCGCTGTTAGGTCGTTTTGGACGGGCAGTGGTCGGTCTACCAGGTGGTTGTGACCTGGGGCCTCGTCCCATTGATTTGCATCTGAAAGCATTTGCTGCTATGGGCGCTGAAACGACCTACGAGGGCGAGTATATGCGTTTGGCGACGGATGGTTCTCGTATCCGTGGGGCTCATATCTTTATGGATGTTGTCAGTGTTGGCGCGACTATCAATACCATTTTGGCGGCTGTCAAGGCTGAAGGGCGGACAGTTATCGAAAATGCGGCGCGTGAGCCAGAAATCATTGACGTAGCAACTCTTTTGAACAACATGGGAGCCCATATTCGCGGTGCTGGTACAGACATCATTACCATCGAAGGTGTTGACCGTTTGAATGGTACCCGTCACCAAGTCATTCCTGACCGGATTGAAGCAGGTTCCTATATCGCACTTGCAGCAGCAGTTGGGGAAGGTATCCGCATTGACAATGTGCTCTACGAACACTTGGAAAGTTTCATTGCCAAATTGGAGGAAATGGGCGTTAGGATGACTGTTTCTGAGGATAGCATCTTTGTTGAAAAACAGGAGCAGCTTAAGGCAGTCAGCATAAAAACAGCGCCTTACCCAGGCTTTGCGACGGATTTGCAGCAACCCATTACCCCACTCTTGCTCAAGGCAGAGGGGACTGGGACAATTACCGATACAATCTATGAAAAACGTGTCGGACATGTTCAGGAATTGTCAAATATGGGTGCCAAAATCATGACCCGCAGCAATCACATTGCCTTTGAAGGTCCAAACAATTTGGTTGGAGCGCCTGTTAAAGCAACGGATTTACGTGCAGGTGCGGCCATGGTCATCGCTGGTTTGATGGCACAAGGGCGGACAGAAATCACCAATATTGAATTTATCCTTCGGGGCTATTCCAATATTATCGAAAAACTAACAGAACTGGGTGCGGACATCCAGCTAGTAGAAGAATAAAAGAAGGAGGCTGGAAGTCATTCCAGCCTCTCAAGATAGATGATGACTATATGGATGGGCTTGGCAGCGACTGCCAGATTTGAAACAGAACGCCTCATCTTACGGCCTTTTCGCTACGAAGATGGGGATGATTTTTACCAGATGGTTTCTAAGCCAGAAAAGATGCCTTTCATTTTTCCGGCTTTGCCCGACAAGAACTTGGCAGTAGCGACCATGGTGGAGAAATTTATGCGCCAACCCTTGGGCAACTGGGCTTTGGTGGACAAGGTTTCCCAGCAGCTAATCGGTGCGCTCTGTTTTGAAAAAATGGACGAGAGCAAGCTGACTGCGGAGCTCAGCTATTTCCTTAAAAAAGAAAAATGGAGGCAGGGTCTGATGACAGAGGCCGTGCGCAACCTAGTCTTTTTGGCCTTTTATGAATTGGGCTTGCGTGAGCTGACCATCATCACCCATCTGGAAAATGCTGCTAGTCAGGCTGTGGCCAGAAAGGCTGGCTTTGTGCAGGTTGACCACTATCGAGGGAGTGACCGTTATAGTCACAAGACGCGGGACTACCTGAAATTTAGCTTGAAAAAAGCAGACTTTAGATTAGAAATCAATGAGGAGAACCAATGATTACCATTAAATCACAGCGTGAAATTGATGCCATGAATCGTGCAGGAGACGTCTTGGCTGGAGTGCATATCGGATTGCGTGAGCTGATTAAGCCGGGCGTAGACATGTGGGAAGTCGAAGAATATGTCCGAAAGACTTGTAAGGAAAAGAATGTTTTGCCCCTTCAAATCGGTGTAGATGGCGAAATCATGGACTATCCTTATGCCACTTGTTGTGGTCTTAATGACGAGGTGGCTCATGCCTTTCCGCGTCATTACAAACTCAAAGAAGGCGATTTGCTCAAGGTGGACATGGTTCTGAGTGAGCCATTGGACAAATCAGTTATCGATGTGTCAAAACTCAATTTTAACGATGTAGCAGCCATGAAGAAAATCACCCAAAGCTATCGCGGTGGTGTGGCGGATTCTTGCTGGGCTTACGCAGTTGGTCAGGTGTCCGAAGAAGTGACTAAGCTGATGGAAGTGACTAAAGAATGTCTCTATCGTGGAATGGAGCAGGCTGTTGTTGGCAATCGGATTGGTGATATTGGCGCAGCGATTCAAGAATATGCCGAAGGTCTCGGCTACGGTGTAGTCCGTGACTTGGTTGGTCACGGGGTTGGTCCAACCTTCCACGAAGAACCAATGGTGCCTCACTACGGAATTAAAGGCCGTGGTCTCCGTTTACGCGAAGGTATGGTCTTGACCATCGAGCCTATGATCAATACAGGTACTTGGGAAATTGACACCGATATGAAAACAGGTTGGGCTCATAAAACTTTGGATGGCGGTTTATCTTGCCAATACGAGCACCAATTTGTCATCACCAAAGATGGTCCTGTTATCTTGACCAGTCAAGGCGAAGAGGGAACTTATTAAACAGACTCATGCTATAAAAAAGGAGGACAGAAGATGAAGGAGGAAACACTTTTTGAGAAGGTCAAGTCCTTTTTCGGGTCCTTCTTTTCTTTTTATCGATCAGCAGAGGTGGATTTGACCAGCGTGGCAGTGGCCTATTATTTGCTGATTTCAGGCTTTCCCATTTTGCTGACTCTGGCTAATCTTCTGCCCTACTTTCCCTTTGATGTGGAAGAAATCCTGGTCATTCTCAAAGAATTTATTCCAAGTCAGTTTTCTGGGACAGTTTTGCCAACGGTGCGGTTGCTCCTGACCCAACGTTCCTCCTCTTGGCTAGGAATTTCAATTATGACAACGCTCTGGACGGTCTCTAAGAGCATGATGATTTTGCAAAAGGCGGTCAACAAGGCCTACGGTGTCACAGACCACCGCAATGTAATTCTTGCACGGATTGTAGGTGTCTTGATGGGGCTTGGTCTCCAAACCATTCTCATTTTGTCCATTACGCTCTTGACCTTTGGCCAAGCCATTGTCCAATTTATCCGGTCCAATCTGGGTATTGCCAATGATTGGTTGCTGGGGATTTTTAGCCAGGTCCAGTGGATTGCTTATCTAGCCCTGGCGGTTAGTTTGATTATGTTTTACTATGTTTTACCTAATGTAAAAATTCCCAAGCTACGCTATGTTTTGCCAGGACCTGCTTTTGTTCTGGGAGTCTTTATTAGTCTGGGGAATATGTTAGCGACCTATGTTCAGCGTTCGGCAGATAAGATGGTCGATGTCCGCCTGGTGACTAGTTTGGTCTTTCTGGTTGTCATGATTTGGTTCATTCTCTTGAGCCATCTTCTCATAGTGGGAGCAGTTCTCAATGCCACTGTCCAGAGCAGACAGGAGGGCGAATTTGAACAGCGGTCGGGAGATATGAAAGAAACCTGGAAGGCCCTGAAAAGATTTTTTACAAGAAAGCAGAGTACATGACCAGCGAGAGTTGGTCTTTTTTGGTGCGTTTTTCTGGATTTTATGAATAATTAGTGATACAGTTATAAAAAAAGTTGGATACAGGAGGTTGATATGAAATTTAGCCGAATTTTATTTTTATCCTTGTTCAGTTTGATCCTTGTAGCCTGCGGGCTTAGTCAAGGTCAGAATTCTGCACAATCATCAGATTCTGAAGCTACTGTTACTGGGACTTCAAGCAGTGGAACAGCTGAAACTTCTAGTCAATTGCCTTCAAAGCAAGCATTAGAGGCTGATCCCACACCCTTGGATATTGCGAGTGTAGTCAATCTTGCAAATTTGGGTCAGAATCTGTCAGACGGAGGCTATGTTTTTGTTTTTCGCTATACAGGGGCTGGCGGAGAGCGGACAGCAGTTCCGGAGAATCTACAAGGTCAGGTTATCGATGATGGCCAGCGGATTTCTGATTCTAGCGTAGAAAAGATGGGACTCTATGGGCAAAAATACCGGGATTTAGGGGTAGAAGCTGACCATATCCTTACTTCTGAATATTACTTCGTCTGGCAGCATGCCCAGGCTGCATTCGGTGATAATTTGGAAATCAATCGAGATTTGACAGGGTCCTTGAATTTTTCTGACGATCAGGAATTGGAGCAATCCTTACAAAACTTGCGGAATCGGACCATTCAAGTCCCTGAAGCTGGAAAATCAACGATTTTATTTACCCACCAGGGCAAGTTTGACAAGGCCTATGGCTACTATATTCCAGCAGGGACGACCCTGGTATTCAAGCCGGATGGCAGCAACTAACCCAAGCTCATTGCTGTTCTGACTTTTGAAGAGTTTTTGAATGTATAAATTAGATACTTAAAGCAAATAGGTTTGGACCCGCCAAACCTATTTTGTATTTTTAAAAATAAATAATTTACTAAGGACATAGTTGAGGACGATGACCAAGACCTGCGAAAGAGCAGTTGCGATAGCATTGACTTTTTGAATGTCCTGTTGAACAAATTGGCCGATGATGTGAGGGAATTTTTCGACCAGGAAATAGGCTAGAGCCATATCGAGGACCAGGGTAGAAATACGGGCACCGATAAATTTGACCAGCCGTCCCTGCCAACCATTTCTTTCCTGCTTGAAGACATAGCGGTCATTGGTCCAAAAGGCAAAGAGAATGGCAACTGTGTTGGCAATCAGAGTGACCATTAAAATGTTGGGCCAGATGTAAAAGAGGCTGGTTCGCGTGATGATATAGACCAGGGTTGCGGCGACGCCTGCGATTAGATAGAGGATGACTTCATTTTCTAAGAATGTTTTTACTAGTTTTTTCATAAGAACTAGTCTATCATTTTTTTGAAAATTATGCTATACTGGAAAACGTTGTAAATACAACCCTTGGGACTTGCTCACTTTACCCAAGCATATTTCAGGCGGTCAACCCGCTAAAGGAGAATTTTTTATGAAGACATCTACCTTTTCTGTCAGAGATCTGGCAGAGATTGCTATCGTTGCGGCCATTTATGTGGCTTTGACCCTCACACCACCCTTGAATGCTATATCCTTCGGTGCCGTTCAATTTCGGATTTCAGAAATGCTGAATTTTCTAGCCTTTTATAATCCTAAATACATCATCGGAGTGACCATCGGTTGCATGATTGCCAATCTGATTGGCTTTGGGGTCATTGATCTATTTGTTGGTGGTTTTTCAACCCTTATCTTCGTGACACTTGGTGTGAAATTATTTTCAAAATACAAGGACCAATATCTTTTCAATGGTTTGATCAATAAGGCTTTCCTCTATTTTTCCTTGTTTTTCTCATTTACCATGTTTACCATTGCTTTAGAGCTAAAGTTCTTGTACGATTTGCCATTTTTCCTTACCTGGTTGACAACAGCGGCTGGGGAATTGGTTTCGCTCTTGGTCGGGGCAGTCATTATGGATAAATTGGCTAAGCGATTGAATTTGTAACAGAACGAGTTAATGTGAGCAGGGTCTGGACTGAAGTCCAGGCTCTTTTTGCATGTAAGATAGAATGAGCTCATTTAGTTAATCAAAGACAATAGGATTTTCTGGACTATAGCAATAAAAATTGCTCCGCAGACCGGATCTTTGGCTCTCTTTTTGAGCTGTTCAGGTCTTTTTTCATGGTATAATAGAGCTTATGGAAGAAAAATACATGAAGATTGCCCAAGAATTGGGTGTAAGTTTGAAACAGATTGATACGGTATTGACCCTGACAGCTGAGGGCAATACCATCCCCTTCATCGCTCGTTACCGCAAGGAAGCAACGGGTAATTTGGACGAGGTTCTTATCAAGGCTATTATTGACCGAGATAAGGCTTTGACGGCTTTGGCTGACCGCAAGGCGACGGTTCTGACCAAAATTGAAGAGCAGGGCAAGCTGACTGACCAGCTCCGTCAGGCCATTGAAGAGGCTGAAAAGTTGGCGGACGTTGAAGAGTTGTACCTGCCATATAAGGAAAAACGTCGGACCAAGGCGACGGTGGCGCGTGAGGCTGGTCTCTTTCCACTGGCACGCTTGATTTTGCAGTATGGTGCAGACTTAGAAACTCAGGCGGCAAGCTTTGTCACTGAAGGCTTCGATACGCCGACCGCTTGCTTGGTCGGTGCAGTGGACATTCTCGTGGAAGCTCTGGCTGAGGACGCCAAACTCCGTTCTTGGGTCTACCATGAAATCCTGACCAATTCCAGACTTATATCAGAAGTCAAGGACCAGGACAGCGATGAGAAGGCTGTCTTTGAAATCTACTATGAATTTGCCGAGAAAATTGCGAAGATGCAAGGCTATCAGACTCTTGCCATCAACCGCGGTGAAAAATTAGGCATTCTCAAGGTCGGTTTCCAGCACAATCTGGACAAGATGATCCGCTTTTTTGAATTGCGCTTTCCGCAGCAAAATGCCTATATTCAAGAAGTTATCAGTCAGGCCCTGAAAAAGAAGATTATCCCAGCTATGGAGCGCCGTATTCGTACGGAATTGACTGAGCAGGCGGAAGAAGGGGCCATCCAACTCTTCTCGAAAAACCTCCGCAACCTGCTTTTGGTTTCACCCCTGAAGGGCAAGGTAGTCCTCGGCTTTGACCCTGCCTTTCGTACAGGGGCAAAACTAGCGGTCGTTGACCAGACAGGAAAACTCCTGACGACACAGGTTATTCACCCCGTCAAGCCGGCCTCACATGCTCAGATTGCCCAAGCCAAGCAGGATTTGGCGAATCTGATTGGTCAATACCAAGTCGAAATCATTGCCATCGGAAACGGTACGGCCAGCCGCGAATCAGAAAGCTTCGTTGCTGATTTGCTCAAGGACTTCCCACAGGTCTCCTACGTCATCGTCAATGAAAGCGGAGCCTCAGTCTACTCTGCCTCCGAACTGGCCCGTCAGGAATTTCCAGACCTAACTGTCGAAAAACGCTCTGCTATTTCCATCGCCCGCAGGCTCCAAGACCCGCTGGCTGAGCTGGTCAAGATTGACCCGAAGTCCATAGGTGTCGGCCAGTACCAGCACGATGTTAATCAGAAACTTCTGTCCGAGAGTCTGGATTTTGTCGTCGATACGGTGGTCAACCAAGTCGGTGTCAATGTCAATACGGCTAGTCCCGCCCTCCTTGCCCATGTGGCTGGTCTCAACAAGACCATTTCGGAGAATATCGTCAAGTACCGCGAGGAGCATGGCGCTCTGACCACCCGTCAAGAGCTCAAAAAGGTGCCGCGTTTGGGCGATAAGGCTTTCGAGCAGGCGGCTGGCTTCTTGCGTATTCCTAACGGCACTAATCTTTTGGATAATACTGGCGTGCATCCCGAGTCTTACAAGGCTGTCGAGAACTTGCTTGCTCATCTAGCTATCGACCACTTGGACTCTGCTGCGCAGGAAAAATTAGCGACGGTGTCAGTTGCGGACATGGCTGAAACCTTGGGCATCGGTCAGGAAACACTGAAAGATATTATCGCAGACTTGCTCAAACCGGGGCGGGATTTACGGGATGATTTCGAGGCCCCTGTTTTGCGTCAGGATGTCTTGGATGTCAAAGACTTGAAAGTCGGTCAAGAATTGCAGGGAACGGTACGTAACATTGTGGACTTCGGTGCCTTTGTCGATATTGGTGTCCATGAAGATGGGCTTATTCACATTTCCCGCATGGTCAAACGTAAGCGTGACGGCAAAGGTCGTCTTATGGCGCAACCTCACCCGAGTGAAATCCTTGCGGTTGGCGAAATTGTCACTGTCTGGGTGACAGAAGTAGATATAAAACGCAACCGCATCGGTCTGAGCCTCTTGAAACCTCATGGACTTGACTAAGTACGTAGAGCTGGTGTCCAGAGAGGACTTCGGCAAGGAATTTCGTCATGTAGCCATCTGGAATCGCCGTCTGCGCTCGACAGGCGGACGCTTTTTCCCGCAGGATGGGCACTTGGACTTCAATCCCAAGCATCTGGAAGAGTTTGGTTTGGAGGTCTTTCGGCAGATTGTCCGCCACGAGCTCTGCCATTATCATCTCTATTTTGCGAAAAAGGGCTATCGCCACGGGGATAGGGATTTTCAAGAACTCTTACAGGCTGTCGATGGACTTCGTTATGCACCTAAATTGGCACAAGCGCAGAAACCAAATCCCCGCTACAGTTGCACGGCCTGTGGTCAAGTCTACATGAGAAAGCGCAGGATTGACCTCAAGAAATACAGGTGCGGCAAGTGCAGGGGGATGCTAAAACAGCTAAAAAACGAATCATGATAGTTTCGTCATCACGATTCGTTTTTCTTTTTATAGGGGTAAAATCAATTCTTCCTCTGTAGGTTCGCCCCCAACGGCCTTGATTTCAATCATGAGGTTGTGGGGCAGGCAGACGGAGAGTTGACCGGGTTTGCTAATCCAGCCTGTCATGACGGCAATCTGGTCCGGGCTATTGTCTTCCTTGACCCGGATACTCTGACCGTCGACTTCGATGATATTGTATTGGCCAGGATTGGGATAATAGGTGATTTCCTGATGTTTGGTATCGGCAGCTAGTTCAAATTCATCCACGACCTCTCCGTTGATGCGGACATAAGCAATGATTTTTGCTTCTTGTCCCTGCTCTGATAGCTCTGCATAGGTGAGGATAGCAGGTGTGAAGGACAGAACCAGGGCCAGTCCGATGAGCAGGTAGTCGAATAGTTTTAGCTGCTTGAGAATAGTCTTGAACGTCATAGCTCTATTGTATAGAAAAAATCCAGCTTTGTAAATTGCTGGATTGATTTTATTCTGGGGACAGCTTTATAACTGAGTAGCTGACTTGATGATGCCTAATCCAACTCATTTTTCATATCCAGGTGTTGGGCCAGGATACTCCAGCTTGGGTTTTCTTGCCAGTTGGCTTCAGCGGTAATTTGGCTAGCCAGGCGCCTAGCTTCTTCTAGGATAGGATAGTCATCAATGATATTGGCAACCTGAAATTCTGGCAGACCGGATTGGCGGGTACCAAAGATCTCACCAGAGCCCCGCATTTTCAGGTCTGCTTCGGATAGGACAAATCCGTCTGTAGTTTCTGTCATCAGTTTCATCCGTTCCTTGCCGGACTCGGTTTTGGGATTGGCGACCAGGATGGCGTAGGATTGCTTGTCTCCCCGACCCACCCGGCCCCTCAGCTGGTGGAGCTGGCTGAGACCAAAACGATCCGCATCCATGATAACCATAATGCTGGCATTGGGAACATTGACACCAACCTCGATCACCGTTGTTGAGACCAGGATATCTGTTTTTCTTTCCTTGAAAGCCTGCATGATACTGTCCTTTTCCTCGGAGGACATCTTACCATGTAGGAGGTCAATCGTGGCCTTCGAGCCGAAATAGTCCCTCAATTCCTCCGTTAAGGCAACCGCATTTTTCAAGTCCAGGGCTTCGGATTCCTCAATCAAGGGAGAAACGAAGTAGACCTGGCTTTCTTTTTTTAGCTCCTTTGTCATCCAATCCAGTACTACTGGTAGCTGCTGGTGTTTGACCCAGCGCGTGATAATGGGTTTTCGTCCGGCTGGAAGTTGGTTGATGATGGAGACGTCCATATCGCCAAAGGCTGTGATGGCTAATGTCCTTGGAATCGGTGTAGCCGTCATCATGAGAACATCTGGATTGCTCCCTTTTTGACGGAGAAGTTTTCGTTGCTTGACCCCAAACCGGTGTTGTTCGTCTGTGATGACCAAGCCTAATTTATGATAAGTGACTGCATCCTGAATCAAAGCATGGGTCCCGACGATCAAGTCGACCTGATTTTCCTCGATAGCCTTGAGCGCGGCCCGTCTAGGGGCAGCCTTCATTTTACCGGTTAACAGGGCTATGGACAAGTTGGGAAAGAGTCCCTGTAGGCTTTGATAATGTTGCTCGGCTAGAATTTCCGTTGGAACCATGAGGGCAGATTGAAAGCCAGCTGTGTGAGTGGCGTAGATGGCCAAGCCTGCCACAACCGTTTTTCCGGAACCGACATCACCTTGCAGTAGCCGATTCATATGGCGACTGGATTTCATATCTTCTAAGATATCCTCCAGGACCTGATTCTGAGCCTGGGTCAGAGAGAAGGGGAGGGCCTGGATGGCTTGCTGGACAGCTGGTTGGTTAAATGGAATGGCTAGTCCCTTAGATTGGTCACGGTTTTGCGCCTTGAGTTGCTGGAGCTGTAGCTGGAAATAGAAGAGTTCTTCAAATTTAATACGGCGCAGGGCTTGTCTATACTGGTCTAAGTCTTCTGGGAAATGCATGGCCCGTACAGCGTCGACCCGTCCCATGAGCTTGTAGCGTTCCAGTATAGGGCTGGGGAGATTCTCAGTCAGGAGGTCTAAATAGCCTAGGTCTACGGCGGATTTGACCAGTTTGACCAGCTGGGTCTGACTAATTCCTTGGGCGACATGATAGACAGGCTGCAAATCATCTGCTTGCTGGGACAAGATTTTCATTCCCGTCAAGCTAGCCTTGGCTTTATCCCATTTACCCCAAATGACTATATCTTGTCCTACTTCCACCTTGTCGGCCAAATAGGGTTGATTGAAAAAAGAAACGGATACCACCACCTGGTCCTGCTTGATAGAAAAACGAAGGCGGTTGCGTTTGAAGCCATAATATTGCACATTGGCTGGAGTGACGACCTGCCCCATAATCACGGCCTTTTCGCCGTCCATAAGCTCTAAGATGGACTTTGTCTCGTAATCTTCGTAGCGGAAGGGATAGTAGCACAGGACATCTTCCACGCTATAGAGGTCTAGTTTTGTAAATTTCTCTGCTGACTTGGGTCCAATTCCAGGCAAGACAGACAGCGGGTCCTTCAAGTGTTTCATGCTTGTATTATAGCAAAAGTTTGACCAATTTCCCAAAACAAAAACACCCAGTGTCGAACTAGGTGTTTGCCATGGCTTGTTTAAGCCGTTTTCTGTAAATTAGGCTACTAGGTATGAGGACGAGAATGCTGCCAATCCAGGCTGCAGGATTAGCGGCCGCAACGCCATTGAAGCCAAAATAGTGGAGGCCAACAATGGCCACGAGAGCCCGCATGATCAATTCTCCGAAACCAGCCAGCATAGGTACGGCACCATTTCCCAGCCCCTGGATGAAGCTCCTAAGGATAAAGAGGCTGGCCACAATCCAATAACAGGAGGCATTGATAATGTAGTAGGCCAGTGCTAAGTCAAGAACGGTCTCGCTGGCGTCTGCGATGAAGAGACCTGAGAAGAACCGATTTCCCCAGATAAGAACAAGAGCGAACAAGATAGACCAGGCCAAACTGATATAGAGGGTCTTTTTGACCCCTTCCAAAATGCGGTCATATAGTTTAGCACCATAGTTTTGGGCCGTAAAGGTTGAGATAGCCAGTCCCAGATTCACCATGGGCAACATGGCCAATTGGTCCGTCCGTAGGGCAATAGATTGGGCAGCGATGGCATCGGTTCCCAACTGGTTCATCATGACCTGGAAGGTCAAGGAGCCAATGGCAATAACGCTGGCCTGTAATCCCATTGGAAAGCCAATATTGGCATGTTTGATTAACTCCTCTTTTTCAAGTTTCAAATCGCCTGGTTTTAAGTGGTAATGGGGAATTTTTCTCTTGATGTAAATGATGAGGAATATAACGGAGAAGGCCTGGGCCAAGACTGTTGCAAAGCCAGCTCCGAAGACGCCCCATTTCATGGTTAAAATAAAGAAAAAGTCAAGGCCGATATTGATGATGCAGGCGATGATGAGGGCGATAAGCGGAGTTCGCGAATCTCCCAGACTACGGATGGCACTGGACAAATAGTTATAAAAGATGGTAAAGGTCATTCCGCCATAGATAGCTAGAAGGAAGTCGTGGGCGTGCTCGATGATATCAGCAGGTGTCTGCATGAGTTCCAGGGTTGGGCGGAGAAAAAGAAGGGAGACCGTCGTCAGTACCAAACTAACGATGGCAGCATAGAAAAGTCCGTGAACAAAGCTTTTTTTGAGGCCAATCAAGTCCCCTGCACCAAAGCGTTGGGCACTAATAATGGTGAGGCCATTAGTTAAGCCTTGGGCAAAGCCTAGAATCAAAAATGTCAGCCCAACAGTGGCTCCTACACTTGCAAAGGCCGTTGTCCCAAGGGTATGGCCAACAATCATGCTATCAGCAAAATTGTAGGTTAACTGGAAAAAGGAGCCGATTAAGAGAGGGATAGCAAATTGTAAAATAACAGTTAAGGGTTTCCCCTTGGTCAAATCGTTCATATAATCTCCTTAAAATATGAATGATAAATCAGTCAAAACTTGTCACCTTAACCTGTGAACTCTTCAAAATGATCGACCGTGTTGTGGTCCGTTACAGCCATAACGACCTCGTCTTCATTGAAAACATAGTCAGGCGATAACTGGATATTGAGTTCCTTGGTGGTTTTGAGGCGGTAGCCGATAATGTTCATCTTGTAGTTCTGACGCAGCTGCAACTCTGCCAAAGTCTTGCCCAGCCATTTTTTAGGCGGGTAAAACTCAACAATGGACACGTTACCATCCAGCTGGACTAGGTCCGTCGTATTGCGGTGGAGGAGGTGCTTGGCCAGGGAAACGCCTGTTTCTCTTTCTGGTGAAATAATCTTATCAGCACCAATTTTTAAGAGGACCTCTTTAGCGGTCTTGCTCTTCACCTTTGCGATGACCTTTGGAACACCCAGTGCCTTACAGTGGAGGACGGCTAGGACGCTAGACTCCAGATTGTCACCTGTTGCGACGACGACGGTATCACAGCTGTCAATACCTGCGGCCCGCAAGAGGGATTTATCAGTGATATCTCCGACAATACCGCGGGACAGGATAGACTCCAATTGGTTGATTTGATTTTCATGATTATCGACGGCGATAATGTTGCAGTTGTAAGGATGTAGAGTCTTAGCGATAGTGGTACCAAAAACACCTAGACCTAAAATACCGATAGTAAATGATGACATGGTTTCTCCTTTAAACAATCATGGTTGATTTTGCATATTGCAATTTATCCTTCTTGTCAGGTTTGTGACTAGATAGACTGACTAGAATGGAGATAGGGCCGATTCTGCCAAAGAACATCAGGAACATGATGATAACTTTTCCAGCCAAACTGAGGAAGGGGGTTAAATTGGCTGTCACACCGACCGTTGCCAGGGCTGACATGACCTCAAACATGAGGAAAATCAAAGGTTGCTTAGCATCTGTCACACTGAGTCCAGCCAAGCCTAAGATAAAGACAGACGTAAAGACGATGAAGGTTGCAAATGCCTTGCGGATGGTCAGATGGTCAATGGTATGGTGGTTGAAATTAGTATGGGGAAGCCCCAGAATTTCGCTGCGTGCATAGAGTAAAAGCGTTAGGAAGGCTGTGATTTTAATACCTCCTGCCGTACCACCAGGGGCTCCTCCCAGCATCATTTGGAAGATATAGAGGAGGAGGGTGATAGGTTCGGCCTTGGTATAATCAATACTGGCAAAGCCTGCTGTCCGCATGGTCACCGTTTGGAAAAAACTGGTCAATAGTTTGTTGCCCAGCGACATGGAGCCAATAGTGGCAGGATTATTGTATTCTGTGATAAAGGTTAAGACTGTCCCCGCTGCAAGAATGAGTACAGTCAGAGCCAGCACTACCTTGGTATGGAAATGGAGTTTTCTGTGGTGGAATTTCTTGCCTATTTGAGAACGTAAGTCAAACCAGACGGAAAATCCCAATCCTCCCATGATAATCAGAGCAGCCAAGGTTAGATTGATGAGGGGATTTTCAGCGTACTGGACGATGCTGCTGGCCCCTAAATTATCAAAACCAGCATTACAGAAGGCAGAGACAGCCACAAAGACAGAAGAAAATAGACCGTCCTTCCAGCCGTATTCTGGAACAAATTGAAAGGCCAGGAAGAAGGCGCCCAGGGCCTCACTGGCAAAGGTAAAGGCAAAGACAGATTTGATAAAGCTGGAAAAATGCTTGGTGTCCGTTCGCGACAGGGCCTCCTGTAAGGTAGAAGCATTGACAAAACTCAATTTCCGTCCTCCTCGAAGGGAGAAGAGACCGATAAAACTAATTAAGCTCAATCCGCCGATTTGAATCAGGACCATACAAATCAATTGTCCAAACATGTTGTAGGTTTCAGCCACAGGCTTGGTAAATAACCCCGTCACGCAGACCATGGATACCGTAGTAAACAAATGGTCCAGGTAGCTAGCAGTAGAGCTAGCCTTTTGAGCAATTGGTAAACTGAGCAAAAATGAGCCAACCAGAATTACAGCTAGGAAACTGGCGATAATCCGTTGACTAGGTGAAAATTTCATTTTCAAAGCCCCATTCTATTCTATAAAATATGAAGCCATTTTAGCATAATTTTTCCAAAAAGTAAGGAAAGAAGTGGCGAGAAAGCAGAAGAACCAGCATTTTGGAAGAAATAATTCATTAAATTTTCAGAATATTTAATAAAATCCTTTACAAGTCCATGAAAATGGGTATAATAGGGAGTATAGAAAAAATTAGGAGGTTTAGGTATGAAGAAAAATTTCATTCATCAGCAAGAGGAGATTTCTTTCGTCAAGAATACATTTACCCAGTATTTGAAAGACAAGCTAGAAATCGTTGAAGTGCAGGGACCGATTTTGAGTCGTGTCGGGGATGGTATGCAGGATAATTTGTCTGGCGTGGAAAATGCCGTTACCGTTAATGTCAAATTGATTCCAGATGCGACCTACGAGGTAGTGCATTCCCTTGCAAAATGGAAGCGTCATACCTTGGCTCGTTTCGGTTTCAATGAAGGCGAGGGACTCTTTGTCCACATGAAGGCCCTCCGCCCGGATGAAGAAGATTTGGATGCCATCCACTCGGTCTATGTAGACCAGTGGGATTGGGAAAAGGTTATTCCAGCTGGTCGGAGAAATCTGGCTTATCTGAAGGAAACAGTTGAGCAGATTTACAAGGCCATCCGCCTGACGGAGTTGGCAGTCGAGGCGCGTTACGATATCGAATCTGTCTTACCGAAGAAAATCACCTTTATCCACACAGAAGATTTGGTCAAGAATTTCCCTGATTTGACACCTAAGGAACGTGAAAATGTTGTTGCCAAAGAATACGGCGCTGTTTTCCTCATCGGTATCGGTGGTGAATTGGCCGATGGCAAGCCACATGATGGTCGCGCACCTGACTACGATGACTGGACGACACCGTCAGAAGGTTCTTACAAGGGTCTCAACGGAGATATTTTGGTCTGGAATGAAGCTCTAGGTTCTGCCTTTGAATTGTCCTCAATGGGCATTCGGGTGGACCAAGATGCTCTCAAACGCCAAGTAGCTATTACCGGCGATGAGGCTCGTTTGGCCTATGATTGGCACCGTGCTCTCTTGGACGGCCAGTTTCCGCTATCTATCGGTGGTGGTATTGGACAATCGCGTCTGGCCATGTTTCTCCTTCGTAAAAAACATATCGGTGAGGTTCAATCCAGCGTCTGGCCACAAGAAGTCCGAGATAGATTTGAAAATATTTTGTAAGAGATTGGTGACAATCTCTTTTCTTTCGCTTTCATTGACTCATTGAAAACATTTACAACATGATTATCTGTGATTTTTGCGCCAAACTGTGATATACTTTTTTAGTTACATTAAATGATTTAGAGGATAATATGACAAAACTTAGAGAAGACATCCGTAACGTTGCTATTATTGCCCACGTTGACCACGGAAAAACAACCCTCGTTGATGAGCTTTTGAAGCAGTCACAAACCCTTGATGAGCGTACGCAGTTAGACGAGCGTGCCATGGACTCAAACGACATCGAAAAAGAGCGTGGGATTACTATCCTTGCTAAAAACACTGCTGTAGCTTATAACGGTACTCGTATCAACATCATGGACACACCAGGACACGCGGACTTTGGTGGTGAGGTTGAGCGAATCATGAAAATGGTTGACGGTGTTGTGCTTGTCGTAGATGCTTACGAAGGTACCATGCCACAGACTCGTTTCGTATTGAAAAAAGCCCTTGAACAAAACCTGACACCAATCGTTGTTGTCAACAAGATTGACAAGCCTTCAGCTCGTCCAGAAGAAGTAGTGGACGAAGTGCTTGAGCTCTTCATCGAGCTTGGTGCGGATGATGACCAGTTGGAATTCCCAGTTGTTTACGCATCTGCTATCAACGGAACATCTTCTCTGTCAGACAATCCAGCTGACCAAGAAGAAACAATGGCACCAATATTCGATACCATCATCGAGCACATTCCAGCTCCAGTTGATAATTCAGACGAGCCACTTCAGTTCCAGGTTTCGCTCTTGGATTATAACGACTTCGTTGGTCGTATCGGTATCGGCCGTGTCTTCCGTGGTACGGTAAAAGTTGGTGACCAAGTTACCCTTTCTAAACTCGACGGTACAACGAAGAACTTCCGCGTAACTAAGCTCTTCGGTTTCTTTGGCCTTGAGCGCAAGGAAATCCAAGAAGCTAAGGCAGGTGACTTGATTGCCGTTTCAGGTATGGAAGACATCTTCGTCGGTGAAACTGTAACGCCAACGGATGCGGTTGAAGCACTCCCAGTTCTTCGTATCGATGAGCCAACTCTTCAAATGACTTTCTTGGTCAACAACTCACCATTTGCAGGTCGTGAAGGTAAGTGGGTAACTTCTCGTAAAATCGAAGAGCGTCTTTTGGCAGAATTGCAGACAGACGTGTCTCTCCGTGTAGAAGCGACTGATTCACCTGACAAATGGACTGTTTCAGGGCGCGGTGAATTGCACTTGTCCATCTTGATTGAAACCATGCGTCGTGAAGGCTATGAGCTTCAAGTTTCACGTCCAGAGGTTATCATCAAGGAAATCGATGGCGTGAAGATGGAGCCATTTGAGCGCGTGCAAATTGACACACCAGAAGAATACCAAGGTTCTGTTATCCAATCTCTTTCAGAGCGTAAGGGTGACATGTTGGATATGATTTCAACTGGTAATGGTCAAACTCGATTGGTCTTCCTTGTACCAGCCCGTGGTTTGATTGGTTACTCAACGGAATTCCTTTCTATGACTCGTGGTTACGGCATCATGAACCATACTTTTGACAAATACTTGCCAGTTGTCCAAGGTGAAATCGGTGGTCGCCACCGTGGTGCCCTGGTTTCCATCGATCAAGGTAAGGCAACGACTTACTCAATCATGCGTATTGAAGAACGTGGTACCATCTTCGTCAACCCAGGTACTGAAGTGTACGAAGGTATGATCATCGGTGAAAACTCACGTGAAAATGACTTGACAGTTAATATTACAACAGCTAAGCAAATGACCAACGTTCGTTCAGCAACCAAGGATCAAACATCAGTCATCAAGACACCACGTATCTTGACTCTTGAGGAATCACTTGAATTCTTGAACGACGATGAGTACATGGAAGTAACGCCAGAATCAATCCGTCTTCGTAAGCAAGTCTTGAACAAGGCAGAGCGTGACAAGGCTGCTAAAAAGAAAAAATTAGCAACGGAAGAATAGAAATCTCAAAGGGGATGGTCATGTTTTATCTGATACTAGCAATATTATTGGTGCTCTTTTATATCTTTTTAGCCCCCAATAATGTACGAGGGACTATCAACCTCATGGTAGCAGTTGTTGCCGTTGTAGCCCTCTTCATCTTTTTAATGCTAGCCTTCCTAAAAATCTTGCAGGTATCTTCAGATATTTGGGTAGGATTTATCGTCATCTTCATCGGCCTATGGGCCATGAGAGACATCTATTATTTAGATAAACCGAGTCGAAAAACAGTGAGAAAATAAGAAGAAGCAGGATTGGAAAGAGTCCTGCTTTTTTGTTATATTAAAAGCCCGACTTACTGTCGAGCTAAGATATTATTCTTTATCAATTTTCTTTTCTAATTTTTCCAATTGTTTGGCTGCGAAGTCACGACCACCGAGACCGAAGGCCAGGGCAAAGGCAACAGCCAAGGCTCCCAGAACAATCGTGAAGGTCGATTGAACGATATTCTGTGCGAATTTCAATTGGTCAAGAGCCATGAAGGCTGCAAAGACAATGAGGCCATAGCGGACAAGGCCAGCTAGGAAGGCATTGTTGGTCACCTTGCTCAAGAAACCAGATAGAATGTTGCCACCAATGACTGCCAAAACAAGAATGGCAATGGCACTAATCAGGGACGGAAGGTAGGCAAGAATGGCTGTACCAACAGCGTTAAAGACTTGCAGGTTAAGAACTTGGATAGCTTGAACAAAGAAGAATACAATAATGATGCCACGAACCAATTGAGCCAGGATAGAGGAAAGTTGGAAGTTGGCATCTTCTTTGTTTGTCAAATACTTAGAGTAGGCATTGATACCAGCAGTTTCAAGAAGATTTTCCAAGAGGTTGCCCAAGAGCTTGGCAATGAAGCTACCAAGAGCGACTAGGACAAGGGCTACCAGGATATTTGGAAGGAAGCCAATGACCTGGTTGAGAATGGTGACGATTGGTTGAGAAATGCTGGTGATACCCAGAGTTTCCAAGGCCAAGGTCAAGATTGGAATGAAGATAAGAACGTAAACGACTGTTGCTAAGACAGTGATGAGTTGTTTAGTGTCAAATGGCAATTTTTCTTGGCCAGTAACCTTGGTGTACCATTTGTCAATTTCCAGACGCTCCAAGAAGGCTTTCAGAAGACCCTTAATGAAGTTACAGAAGAAGGTTCCTACAAAGAGAATCAATCCAGCTGCAATCAAATTAGGAATAAAGGCAAAGAATTTTTGGAACATGCTCGAAATCGGGTCAACAGTACTGCTGATATTCAAGCCCGAAAGGATAGAAGGCAGGAAGAAGAGAATGACCAAGAAATAAACCAGTTGACCGAGGTTTTTAATGATGGCCTGTCCATTATCTTCCGGCTTGAGGACACCCCATTTTTGCAATTTTTGAGCAAATTGAATCTTGTTCAAACCAGCCAGGGTTAATTTACGCAGGAGACCTGCAAGGACAAAGGCAATGATCAAGAGAACGATCATGCGGACAACTCCTGGCAAGGCCGAAACCAAGGGCAGGAAGAGTGTATCGAAAATATTAGACATATAGATACTCCTTAAAAATATATTTCTATTTTAGTCTAACATTTTTATAGGTAGGGTGCAAAGAAAACGCTTTACAGTCTGCTTTTTGTGGGATAAAAGGTAGTATAGGAGGCGTTAGCTTGTTGCTATGGCTTGAAAAAGCCGGGCTTTCAAGGTAAAATAAAGTGTTAGAAAGTTGAGAGATAGGAATTGTAAGATGAAACAAATTGATAGTGTCAAAAATAAAAAGGTCCTGGTTCTGGGACTGGCTAAGTCAGGCGAGTCGGCAGCTCGCTTGCTCCACCAGCTCGGTGCCATTGTTACAGTCAATGACGGCAAGCCGTTTGAGGATAATCCCACAGCTCAATCTCTCCTGGAAGAGGGGATTCGTGTCATCTGTGGCAGCCACCCCCTAGAATTATTGGATGAAGAATTTGCCCTCATGGTGAAAAATCCAGGTATTCATTATCAAAATCCTATGGTAGAGAAGGCCTTGAAAAAAGGGATTCCAGTTTGGACAGAGGTGGAGCTGGCCTATTTGATTTCAGAAGCGCCGATAGTGGGTATCACAGGTTCAAATGGCAAGACTACGACTACGACCATGATTGCGGAAGTTCTCAATGCTGGCGATACATCTGCTAAACTGTGTGGGAATATCGGTTATCCAGCCTCATCAGTGGCTCAAACAGCGACAGAAGAGGACACCTTGGTCATGGAATTGTCTTCCTTCCAGCTTATGGGGACGGAGTCCTTCCGACCACACATTGCTGTGATTACCAACTTGATTGCCAGCCATATTGATTACCATGGGACCTTTGATGCCTATGTTGCTGCAAAATGGATGATTCAGCGTCAGATGACGGCTGACGATTTTATTGTGCTGAATTTTAATCAGCAGGAAGCCAAGGATTTGGCTGCTCAGACTTTAGCGACCGTGGTGCCTTTTTCTACGCTAGAGGTGGTAGATGGGGCTTATTTGGCAGAAGGCAAGCTGTATTTCAAGGGTGAATATATCATGGATGCTGATCAGATTGGTGTTCCCGGCTCGCACAATGTTGAAAATGCCCTGGCGACGATTGCGGTTGCCAAGTTACTGGGTGTGGCGAATCAGTCTATCCAGGAAAGTTTGGCTGCCTTTGGTGGTGTCAAACATCGCTTGCAATTTGTAGGAACGATCAACGATATTTCCTTCTACAATGACAGTAAATCTACTAATATATTAGCTACCCAAAAAGCTCTATCAGGTTTTGACAATAGCAAGGTCATTTTGATTGCCGGTGGTTTGGATCGTGGCAATGAATTTGATGACTTGGTGCCAGATTTAGTTGGATTGAAACAGATAGTGATTCTCGGTCAATCTGCTGAGAGAGTCCAGCGGGCTGCAGACAAAGCGGGAGTGGATACCATTTCAGCGACAGATATTGCTGATGCCACTCGCAAGGCCTTTGAATTGGCTCAAGCAGGAGACGTCGTTCTCCTTAGTCCTGCCAATGCAAGCTGGGATATGTATGCCAATTTTGAAGTTCGAGGGGATGTTTTCCTCGACACCTTTGAGGAGTTGAAAAACAAATGAAAAAAATCGTATTTACGGGTGGGGGAACAGTCGGTCATGTGACTCTCAACCTCCTCCTAATCCCGCGTTTTTTGGAAGAAGGCTGGGAAGTTCACTATATTGGAGATGAAAAAGGGATTGAGCATGAACAGATTAGCCAGTCTGGTCTGGACGTGACCTTCCATTCCATTGCCACAGGTAAACTGCGCCGTTACTTTAGCTGGCAGAATATGCTGGACGTCTTTAAGGTTGCCTGGGGGATTGTCCAATCCTTAGTGATTATTGGCAAAATCCGTCCTCAAGCCCTCTTTTCAAAAGGTGGTTTTGTATCCGTTCCGCCTGTCATTGCTGCCAAGGCTCTCGGCGTGCCAGTTTACATTCACGAATCAGATTTGTCTATGGGACTGGCCAATCGCATTGCCTATAAATTCGCTACAACCATGTATAGCACTTTTGAGCAACCACTGTCACTGACAAAGGTTAAACATGTGGGGGCAGTGACCAAGGTAGGTCAGACCAAGAAGAAAGTCACCCCTATTCAACTGCCGGAAATTCTGAAACAGTTTGATAAAGAGCTGCCAACGTTACTTTTTGTTGGTGGTTCGGGTGGTGCCAAGGTTTTTAATGACCTGATTAGTCAGCATAAATCGGCCTTGACCGAGCGATTTAACATTATCAATCTGACTGGAGATAGCAGTCTCAACAGTCTGGAACAGCACCTCTATCGTGTGGACTATGTGACGGAGCTCTATCAGCCCTTGATGGATTTGGCGGATGTGGTAGTGACCCGTGGTGGCTCCAATACCCTCTTTGAGTTGATTGCCATGAAAAAGCTGCATCTGATTGTCCCGCTTGGATTAAAGGCCAGTCGAGGAGACCAGATTGAGAATGCCAATTATGCGGTCAATAAGGGCTATTCACGAAAATTGGATGAAGAATTTTTGACGCTGGAGTCACTTTTTGATGAAGTGGGTTATTTGTTGACCAATAAAGACCAATTTGTCACACAAATGGAAAACTCCAATGAAATCCAGTCGGTAGATAGTTTCTATGCTATTTTGATGTCAGATATTGAGGGTGGAGGTGCCAATGGGCCACAAAGATGAACAACTGATTTCTGATGAAAACGAAAAACTTGTAGAGGTCCAAGAGATGGAGGAAACTGAAGACCAGGAGGTAGAATCTGAGTCCTTTTCAGAAGAGCAAAGTGATATAGAGCGAGCTGATGAACATTCGCATGTAGAAGGCGATGAGGAAAGTTCTTCTGAGGATGAAGAGACCGATGCTGAACCTATAGCATTGGAAGACTTGGATCCAGATGAAGCCAGCGAATTTTTCAGGAACTGGAAGGAAAAGTTCAAAGAGCACCAACAAATCCAGGAAGAGGAAATCAAGCAGGCAGAAGACCAGACAGAGACTGAAGTAACACCTGTTTCAAAAAGGTCTTTCTTTCCATTTGGACGAAAAAAAGCAGGAGAAAAGAGTAAGAAAACAGAAGCTAGAATTCCTAAGGATGCCCTCCTTAAATCTATTCCGCTTTATTTAGCTGGGCTCCTCATCATTCTCTCTTCTGCCTATCTGATTAGCCCTTTTGGTAAATTGAAAGATATTCAGGTAAAAGGAAATGAGCATATTTCGGAAGAATTGGTAAAAGAGTACAGTAATATCCATGAAAAGGACTATGTCCTATCTGTCCTTCTCAACCGAAAATCCTACACCAAGAATATCGTCAACAGAAGTAATCTAATCAAGGACGTATCTGTTCAATTCCAGCTGCCTAATCGCTTTTTGCTAGAATTAGAAGAATATAAAGAGCTTGGTTTTATCACAGAGAATAATCAATTTTACTCCATCTTATCTAGTGGCGAGGTTTCAGAGGTTCCTACTGAGGAAGAAAATATGCCTCTGAATGCAACAATGGTTCACACAACTGACAGGGAATTGTTGAAAAAAATGGCTTTACAGCTAGCTGAAATTGATGAGAATATTCGCGCCAATATCCTGACTATCGATTTGACACCTACTAAAGCAACCAAGGATTTGTTGACCTTGACCATGGCTGATGGCAACGTCGTCCTGGTGCCAGTTTCAGAGCTAGATATCAAGCTTCCCTACTATCCAAAAATTGCTCGCCAGCTCATTTTGCCGAGTATGATAGATATGGAAGTTGGAGTTTACAGTTATGCTTTATAAAGCAAGGAAATGAGAAAAAATCTTTTAGAAATAAGCATGAAAAATAGCCATTTTAGAATGTTATATGGTATAATTAAGGATGAATAATTCTATTTATCTAAAAAATGGATGCTTTTTTAAAATGAGATGAAAGTAAGAGAGGACTGACAGAATGGCTAGAAACGGCTTTTTCACGGGATTAGATATTGGTACAAGCTCCGTTAAAGTCTTGGTTGCGGAATATATTGATAATGAAATGAACGTTATTGGAGTAAGTAACGTTAAGAGTGCTGGGGTCAAGGACGGGATTATCGTTAACATTGATGTTGCAGCCGCAGCAATTAAAAAGGCCTTAGAACAGGCTGAAGAAAAATCTGGGATTCGCATCGATAAGGTAAACGTCGGTTTGCCAGCAAACCTTTTGCAAATCGAGCCTACTCAAGGGATGATTCCAGTCACAACAGATTCCCAAGAAATTACAGACTTGGACGTTGAAAATGTTGTTAAATCAGCCTTGACCAAGAGCATCACACCAGAGAGAGAAGTGATTTCTTTTATTCCAGAGGAATTTGTGGTGGATGGCTTCCAGGGAATCAAAGATCCCCGTGGAATGATGGGAATCCGTCTAGAGATGCGGGGTATGCTCTACACAGGTCCAAGAACTATTTTGCACAATCTACGTAAAACCGTTGAGAGAGCTGGAATCCAAGTTGAACATGTTGTGATTTCTCCTCTGGCCCTAACAAGGTCCGTTCTCAATGAAGGTGAACGTGAATTTGGTGCTACGGTGATTGACCTCGGTGGTGGTCAGACAACTGTTGCAGTTATGCGTGGCCAAGAGCTCCAATACACGAATATCTACCAAGAAGGTGGCGACTACATCACCAAGGATATCTCTAAAGTCCTTACTACATCTCAAAGTATTGCTGAAAATCTTAAATACAACTACGGTATCGCTTATCCAGCAGATGCAACTGAAAAAGAAACATTCACTGTTGAAGTGATTGGAGAAAGCAAGCCTGTTGAAGTAACAGAATTGTACTTGTCAGAAGTGATTGCTGCTCGTCTTCGCCAGATTTTCAATAAAATCAAACAAGATTTGGAAAGAACACGAGCATTGGAATTACCAGGCGGGATCGTTCTTGTCGGTGGTGGAGCAATTCTTCCAGGTGTTGAAGAATTAGCAGAAGAAGTTTTTGGTGTAACGACAAAAATCTTCGTACCAAATCAAATTGGTATCCGTAATCCATCCTTCGCACATGTGATTAGCCTAGTTGAGTATGTCGGTCACCTGAGTGAAGTGGAAAAAATTGCACAATATGCTGTAAACGGTGAGGCTCAGCTACGTATCAAACCAGTTGATATTCAACCAACAAGTCGAGTTCAAGTTCAACAGCCTGTAAGAGATTTTGAAGATGAAATCGCTGATGAACCGGTATATGATACGACCGTAAAACCATACGGACAAGAAGAATATGGTCAAAACGAGGAACCAAAAGTTAAGTTGACCGATCGTATCCGTGGTCTCTTTGGAAGTATGTTTGAATAATGAATGAAGGAAAAGGTAAATAATCTATGACAATTTCATTTGAAACGGCAAATACTGGTGCTGTAATTAAAGTTATTGGTGTCGGCGGTGGCGGCGGAAATGCTATCAACCGCATGATTGAAGAAGGTGTAGCTGGCGTAGAATTTATTGCGGCTAACACAGATGTTCAAGCTTTGAGCAGTTCAAAAGCTGAAACAGTCATCCAATTGGGACCTAAGTTAACTCGTGGTCTTGGTGCTGGAGGTCAACCTGAAGTTGGTCGTAAGGCTGCTGAGGAAAGCGAAGAAACTCTGAAAGAAGTTCTTTCAGGTGCAGATATGGTCTTTATTACAGCTGGTATGGGTGGAGGCTCTGGTACAGGTGCTGCACCAGTTATCGCCCGTATCGCCAAAGAGTTGGGTGCCCTTACTGTAGCAGTTGTAACTCGCCCATTTGGTTTCGAAGGAAACAAGCGTGGTAACTTTGCTATCGAAGGTATTGATGGTCTGCGTGAGCAAGTAGATACTCTCTTGATTATTTCAAACAACAACCTCCTTGAGATTGTTGATAAGAAAACTCCGCTTTTGGAAGCCTTGAGTGAAGCAGACAATGTCCTTCGTCAAGGTGTTCAAGGGATCACAGACCTCATCACTAACCCAGGTTTGATCAACTTGGACTTTGCGGATGTGAAGACTGTGATGGAAAATAAAGGCAACGCCCTTATGGGTATTGGTATCGGTACTGGTGAGGACCGTGTCATTGAGGCGGCTCGCAAGGCGATTTATTCACCATTATTGGAAACAACTATCGATGGTGCTGACGATGTCATTGTCAATGTGACCGGTGGTTACGATATGACCTTGACAGAAGCAGAAGAAGCTTCAGAAATCGTTCATCAGGCAGCCGGTCAAGGTGTAAACATTTGGTTGGGTACATCAATCGATGAATCGATGAAAGATGAAATCCGCGTAACCGTTGTTGCGACAGGTGTTCGTCAGGATGGACCTTCTGCTAAAACATCGCCATCAGGTACAACCAAACATCACCGTCCTGAGGTCGTTTCTGCAGCCCGTTCTGCGGCTCGCTTTGACTACACCTCAACACCGGCACCAACTCCTTCTTCTGTTCAACAAGCAGAAGTTCCAAAAGCTTCAGCATTTGGTGAATGGGATTTACGTCGCGAGAATTTGTTGAAATCTTCTGAGCTTGAAGCACGTCCTAGTATTTCGGTTGAGAAATTTACAGTCGAAGAAGATGAAGATGAGTTAGACACTCCACCATTCTTCAGAAATCGCTAGTATGACCATAAAAGAAAACGTTGCAAGGGTGGGCCAAGCAGTTGAACAAGCCTGTTTGGAAGCTGGTCGCCCATTAGAATCGGTAAAGGTAATAGCTGTCACAAAGTATGTTGACAGCTCTATTACTAGAGAATTGATTGAAGCTGGTGTGACAGATATTGGGGAAAATCGGGTGGACAAGTTTCTCGATAAGTACCATGCCCTGAAAGACCAGGCAGTAAGCTGGCATCTGATTGGAACCCTGCAAAGAAGAAAAGTCAAGGATGTTATCAATTTTGTTGATTACTTCCATGCCTTAGACTCTCTTAAGTTAGCAGAGGAAATTCAAAAACGGGCAAAGAAACCAATCAACTGTTTTTTACAGGTCAATGTTTCTAAAGAAGAATCAAAACATGGTTTTTACGAGGAAGGGATTGAACCGGCATTGGTTGAATTGGCTAGGTTAGATAAGGTAAGATTGGTCGGTCTCATGACCATGGCACCTATCAATGCTGATAAAGAACAGCTCAGTCAAATTTTTCATCAAACAAACGCAATCAGAGAAAGATTAGCAAATTTGAATCTCCCTAATATGCCTTTTACGGAATTAAGTATGGGAATGAGTGGAGATTTCAAGGAAGCAATTGAGGCGGGCTCGACTTTTGTTCGCATTGGGACAGCATTTTTTAGTAAGGGAGAGTAAAAGTGGCATTCAGAGATACATTTAAAAATTTTTTCACCTACTTTGAAGTGGATGATAGTGCTGAATTAGAAGATTCAACCGGCCATCAAATGCCCAATGAACAGCCCAAATTGCAAGTTGCTAAGAAAGAAGTTACAAGAGAGCAGGCTTTACCATTGGAAAAAAGAAGAGGAACTGGGAGTCATTCTTCGGAATCCGTTGCCAATATTCAACGGTTGAATGAACGGCAGCAAGAATTGCTCGCAATCAATGGTCCTGAGAGAGAGAAGAAGACAACCATCGACATTAAGTTTCCTAAGCGATACGAAGATGCACCTGAGATTGTGAATCTATTGTTAGAAAATGCAAGTATTTTAATTGATTTCCAATTTATGACAGAGCAGCAAGCTAGGAGATGTTTGGATTATCTGGATGGGGCTCGGTCAGTCTTGGCCGGAAATCTTAAAAAGGTTTCCAATTCTATGTGGCTATTGACCCCGGTTAATGTTCGGGTAAATATTGATGAGTTGAGAAATGTGAACTCTGGCCAACATTTGGACGGGCAGTTCGATTTCGATATGAAGCGGTAAGACATCATGTGGTTACTAGTACAAATCCTGCTAAAGGCTATTGATGTCTATGCAAGCATTTTATTGATTTATGCACTCATGACTTGGTTTCCAGCTCTTGTCCAATCTAGGATTGGTCAACCAATTAGATGGCTTGTTGAGCCCATTTTGATACCGTTCAGAAGATTGAACCTACAATTTGGTGGATTCGATTTCACTATCTTGGTGGCCTATCTGTCTCTTCAAATCTTATCGAGAATTCTAATAGGATTGGTAATTTTATGAAGGATAGGCAAGTCATCCTGCAACACTATCAAAAGTCGGAGCAAGATTTTGTTGAGCGGATTTATGAAATGTGTCAATTTGTAGATAGGACTTCCATCGACAGGTTGACAGATTTTCTTAATCCAAGACAGGTCATGATTATTGAAGCAATTGCCGGGAAGTTTAATCTCTTTGCTCATTCGAGTGGGCATCATCTTCCGACGGAATATAGCAGGCTCATTATTTCAACAAGCGATCAATTGCCAGAGTTTGCTGACTATGAAATTTCGATTTTAGAAGTTGATTTTAACAGAAAGTTTCATCAGCTTAGTCATTCGCAGATTTTAGGAACACTCTTAAATCGTTTGGGTATTCAGCGGAAATTTCTGGGAGATATTTTTATCAATGATCAGGAAATTCTCCTGTTTATTGATGAAAAATTTAGCACCATTCTCTTAATGGATGTTGAAAGGATTGCCAAGGTTCCTGTAAAATGGAAGATGCGGACAGCTGAATCAGTGTGCTTGGAGCACCATATCCAGGTTGACAAGAGGGTCATTCTGGCCTCCAGTTTGCGATTGGATAAATTAGTAGCTGCTGCTTTTCAACTATCTCGTTCAGCAGTTGTGAAGCTAATTGAGTCAAACAAGGTCAAGGTTGACTATGCTGAAATTAGTCAGGTCTCAAAAACTCTTGAAATAGGTCAATTGGTTAGTGTGCGTGGCTTCGGAAGATTCCGATTGGTAGACCTGCTCGGAACATCCAAGCAGGGGAAATTTAAAATAGAAATAGAAGTGACAAAAGTATAGGGGGAAATATGGCCTTAACAACACTTGAATTAAAAGATAAGACCTTTGGGACAAAATTCAGAGGCTATAATGCTGATGAAGTTGATGAGTTTTTGGACATTGTCACCAGAGATTATGAGGAATTGGTTCGTCTGAAGCAAGAGCACGAAGCAGAATTGAAAGCCTTGCGCGAACGCCTCACTTACTTCGATCAGATGAAGGAATCGTTGAGCCAATCTGTCTTGATTGCCCAGGATACAGCTGATCGTGTAAAAGCAGCAGCGGAAGAGCGCGCCTTTAATATTAAGCAACAGGCTGAATATGATGCGCACAATCTTCTCAACGAAGCCAAAGAGAAGGCAAATGAAATACTTCGTTTGGCGACAGACAATGCTAAGAAGGTTGCAGTAGAGACTGAGGAGTTGAAGAACAAGACACGTGTTTTCCATCAACGTCTTCGCTCTACTTTGGAAAGCCAGCTTGCCCTTGTAAATAACGCTGAGTGGGAAGAAATTCTCCAACCAACGGCGTCTTATTTGCAGACAAGTGACGAAGCTTTCCGTGAGGTCCTGGTTAAAGCGATTGATGAAGATGTGGAGTTGGAAGAGTTAAACCTTGATTATACTCGCCAGCTTACAGCTGAAGAAATTGCTGAACTCAATCGCCAGGCAGCTGCTATTGAAGCAGAATTGGAACAATCAGCAGACTAATTACATACTGATGAAGCAAAAACACAACGAATATTGATAGGTTTAGCGAGCAGGTGACGGTGGAAGACTTGTACTCACTCAATAGGAGTTATCATTTTGCGTATTTTTCCTTGAACTCAAGTAGGGGAAAACGTCTGTTCACGTTACGAACGTAGAGGGATAGGGGAAACTCTGTCTAAACTAAGGTGGTACCACGAACTTTCGTCCTTATTGGCGGGAGTTTTTTTGATGCTTATGATACGATTAGAAGAAGTAACGAAAGAAAATTTTGATGCCGTGCTAGATTTAAGTCTGGCAGAGGAAGACAAGCGTAAAGTGGCTCCGGTGGAGTATTCGCTTGCTCAAGCCTGGCTTTATCGAGAGGAAGAGAGGCTCTATCCCCTGGCTGTTCGTCTTGGCAAAAGGATTGTCGGTTTTGTCCTCCTTTCGGTAGATAAGGACAGGCAAACGGTCTTGCTCTGGCGCTTGCTGATTGATAAATCCTATCAAAACAAGGGCTACGGCCAGGAGGTTATTCGACAGGTAATGGTCCTAGCTAGGCAAACATTTTCTTGCCACCAGCTAGTCACTAGCTATGTCATCGGCAATCATAAAATGCGGTACATCTTAGAAAAACTCGGTTTCCAGTCAGCTGGAATGACTGGACATGAAATAAAAATGGTAATTACCCTATAAAAAAGGAGAAATGATGAAATTAAAAGAAACACTCAACCTAGGTCAAACAGCCTTTCCAATGCGTGCAGGCTTACCAACACGTGAACCTGAATGGCAAAAAGCTTGGGACGAGGCAAACTTGTATGCCCGTCGTCAAGAACTCAACGCAGGCAAGCCAGCCTTTCATCTTCATGATGGACCTCCATACGCTAACGGAAATATCCACGTTGGGCATGCCCTGAACAAGATTTCTAAAGATATTATCGTTCGCTCTAAGTCAATGTCAGGCTTCCGAGCACCTTATGTACCAGGTTGGGATACACATGGTCTTCCGATTGAGCAAGTCTTGGCGAAACAAGGGGTCAAACGCAAGGAAATGGACCTGGTTGAATATCTTGAAATGTGCCGTGACTACGCTCTTAGCCAGGTTGACAAACAACGGGATGACTTTAAACGCTTGGGTGTTTCTGCAGACTGGGAAAATCCATACATCACCTTGACTAAAGACTATGAAGCAGCTCAAATCCGTGTTTTCGGTGCTATGGCAGACAAGGGTTATATTTACCGAGGGGCTAAGCCAGTTTACTGGTCATGGTCATCTGAATCTGCCCTTGCAGAAGCTGAAATCGAATACCATGACATTGACTCAACATCTCTTTACTATGCTAACAAGGTCAAAGATGGCAAGGGACTCTTGGATACAGATAGCTACATCGTTGTCTGGACAACGACTCCATTTACAGTAACGGCATCTCGCGGTTTGACAATGGGAGCAGACATTGACTATGTCTTGGTTCAACCAGCTGGTTCTGAGCGTAAGTATGTCTTGGCAGAAGCCTTGGTTGATAGCTTGGCAGTTAAATTTGGTTGGGAATCCTTCGAAGTGATTTCAAAACACAAGGGTGCTGAATTTGAATATATCGTGACCGAACACCCATGGGATAGAGAAGTGGATGAATTGGTCATCTTGGGTGACCATGTTACCACAGACTCAGGTACTGGAATCGTCCATACGGCTCCAGGATTTGGTGAAGACGACTACAATGTCGGTGTCAAATATGGCTTGGAAGTTGCTGTAACTGTCAACGAACGTGGCTTGATGAATGAATCTGCGGGTCCTGATTTTGAAGGGCAATTCTATGACAAGGTTGTGCCAACTGTCAAAGAAAAATTGGGTGACTTGCTTCTTGCTAGTGAAGTGATCAATCACTCCTACCCATTTGACTGGAGAACCAAGAAGCCAATCATCTGGCGTGCAGTGCCACAGTGGTTTGCCTCTGTTTCTAAATTCCGTCAGGAAATCTTGGATCAAATCGAAGCAACAACTTTCAATCCATCTTGGGGTAAAACACGTCTTTACAACATGATCCGTGACCGTGGGGACTGGGTTATCTCTCGTCAACGTGCTTGGGGTGTGCCACTCCCAATCTTCTACGCAGAAGATGGCACAGCCATTATGACAAAGGAAGTAACAGACCATGTAGCATCTCTCTTTGAAGAACATGGGTCAATCATCTGGTGGAAATCAGAAGCTAAAGATCTTCTTCCAGCTGGATTTACTCATCCAGGTTCACCAAATGGCGAATTTACCAAAGAAACAGATATCATGGACGTATGGTTTGACTCTGGTTCATCTTGGAATGGTGTCATGAACGCCCGTGAAAACCTTGCCTACCCAGCAGACCTCTACCTAGAAGGTTCTGACCAATACCGTGGTTGGTTTAACTCATCCTTGATTACCTCTGTAGCCGTAAATGGTCATGCCCCATACAAAGCTATCTTGTCACAGGGCTTTGTATTGGATGGTAAAGGCATGAAGATGTCTAAATCTCTAGGCAATACCATCCTTCCAAGTGATGTTGAGAAACAGTTTGGTGCAGAAATCTTGCGTCTATGGGTGACATCCGTTGATACTTCAAACGATGTGCGTGTGTCTATGGACATCCTTGGACAGGTTTCTGAAACCTACCGTAAAATTCGTAACACCCTTCGCTTCTTGATTGCCAACACTTCTGATTTCAATCCTGCAAGTGATGCGGTGGCCTACGAAGAGCTTCGTTCTGTTGACCAGTATCTCTTGGTGAAATTTAACAAGTTGGTAGCTCAAATCCGTGAAGCCTACGACAATTATGATTTCATGGCAATTTACAAGTCTGTCGTAAACTTTGTAACCCTTGATTTGTCAGCCTTCTACCTCGATTTTGCCAAGGATGTCGTCTACATTGACGGTGCCAAATCCCTTTCTCGTCGTCAGATGCAGACAGTATTCTATGACATCTTGGTGAAAATTACCAAGCTCTTGACCCCAATCTTGCCACACACGGCAGAAGAAATCTGGTCATACTTGGAACACGAAGCAGAAGACTTTGTACAATTGGCGGAAATGCCAGAGGTGGAAACCTTTGCCAATGAAGCGCAGCTTTTGGCTGACTGGGAAAACTTTATGGTCTTCCGTACAAAAGCTCAAAAAGCATTGGAAGAAGCACGCAATGCCAAAGTGATTGGTAAATCGCTAGAAGCACATCTGACTGCCTATGTCTCAGCTGAAACCAAGTCCTTCTTGGAGAGCTTGAATGCAGACCTTGCTCAGTTGCTCATCGTTTCAAACTTGACAGTAACCACGGAATCAGTTCCTGCAAGTGCGCTTGTGGTGGATGAAGTTGCCTTTGAAGTAGAACGTGCAGCAGGTGAAGTATGTGACCGTTGCCGTCGCATTGATACTAGCGTTGTTGAGCGTAGCTATGGCGCAACCATCTGCGACCACTGTGCAAGTGTTGTAGAAGAAAACTTTGCTGAAGCAGTAGCAACTGGATTTGAAGCATAATGATATGACAAAGTCTATCGAAAGATAGGCTTTTTCGTCTAAAAAAAGAAACCGTTCTGGTTCCTTAGATTTCGCTGACGATTGGGAAGGACATCTCAATCAATTTATCTGTGTGGATTGTGCGAATGGCTGCTTTGTTTATCTTCCGTTCATCAATCTTGCGATGAAGGAAAAAATCACGGATTTTTTCAATTTCTGACTGTTGGACAGAGCGGTATTTATTGCTGATGAGGAGTTCGTAGTGGCGGGGAGCCTGAGTGAAGATAACATCAGTATTTCCCGCAGAATAAGTCTCTACCAAAAATGCATCCGTATTGGCCAGTTGATTTTGAACCAACTGGCTATGGCTATTGGTTGTATTTATAATTTTCATGCAAAACCTCCTCTAACTCTATGGCTTCATTATAGCACTATCAGCAAGATTTGACTAGTCTTTTATAGTGTTTTTTGATCTAAAATCCATTGTTGCACGCCCCATTTATGGCTACCTCGTTTTAATTTTTCAAGGGCTTCTTGGATGGGAAACCAGGCAAGATGATTAAAATCTTCTAGTGGTTGTCCGATTTGATGATAGCTCTTAACCTGGTAGATGTAGGCAGGGTTGTGGAAGTGGGTATCTCGGTGGCTGGAATAAAAATATTCATCCGCCTGTCCATAATAATGCCCAATTTCAGCTGTAAATCCCAGTTCTTCCATCAATTCTCTTTCCAGGGCAATGAGGTGGTTTTCGCCTTTTTCAATTTCTCCACCCGGTAAAAACCAGGCGCCATTTGGTGCTTGAACCAGGATAATCTTATCATTTTCTTCATTTGGAATAACAGCATAGACTCCCTGGCGTAATTGATAGTCGACTCCTACTTGTTTTTCTCCAAATACTGCAATCTGTTCCATATTTTCCTCGCTTAATGTTTAAGAGCTTGAATTGTTAACATTATACCATTTTTTCATTATTTTTCCTTATGGAAGATGTTATCAAGTGTAATAATTTCAAGGCTCTATAATGTGCTATACTTAGATTATGGAAAACGATTACAAAAGGAGGGGCTCATGAAGGAAATCTATCCAAATATTTATACTTTTCCCATTGTATTGCCCAATAGTCCATTGAGAGAAATCCATGTTTACGTGATAAAAAGTCCGGAAAGGTCGGTCTTGATTGACACGGGCTACAATCATCCAGAATCTTTTGAAGCTATGTTAGCAGGATTGGCTGAATTAGGATTGGAAATGAAGGATGTTGACCTGGTTTTGACCCATCTCCATGCAGATCACACAGGGCTAGCGACAAGGTTTTATCAGGCTGGCGCTAAAATTTATGCTGGTCGTGTGGATGGGATTTTGATGAATGAGATGGCAACGGGTCCTTATTGGGACAGGATGAATGATTATCGTCAGCTATATGGTATCTCCAGGGATGAGATGGCTGTGGAGGACAACCCTGGTTTCAAGTTTCATCTACCTAGTCAGGTCCCTTTTGATATCCTTGAGATTGGCAAGTATTTCAAGGTTGGAGGCTTTAAATTTGAAATTATAAATCTCCAAGGCCATACACCAGGGCACATCGGTTTATTGGACCGTCAGAAACAGCTCTTAATTGGCGGAGATACGGTTCTGGATCCGATTACTCCTAATATTACCTTTTGGGGATGGGATTATCCCAATATCCTAGGAACCTATCTAGCAACCCTGGATAAATTAAGACGAACACCGCTGCGTTTAATCTTGCCTGGCCATCGTAAGCCTATTGAAAATCATTTGGAGCGGATTGGAGTTTTAGAAACCCATCATTTTGAACGTTTACAGGAAATTTTAGATAGCATTTCGGAGGGTGAAAAGGTCACTGTCAGGGATGTATCGGCACGGATTAGTTGGCGCATTAAGGCTGATAGTTGGGAGGCCTTTCCAAAGGCTCAGAAATGGTTTGCTAGCGGTGAGACCATGGCCCACCTAGATTATTTGGTGCATACGGAACATCTAACTATGACTATCGAGGATGGCGTTGCCCAGTTTGTCAAATTGCGTTCCAACATCACTCCTGTTGATTGATTTCTTCATCAGTTATAGGGCGGGCAAGGATGATTGGTTGCACATAGGCGCGCTTGCGATTATCTCGATGTTCGCGATGATTTAGTTTTTTCTCTTTCAAAAACAGAACCTGTTAGACAGGCTCTGTTTTCTTTTTATAGACGAAACTAGACTGAGTATCCCTTTAGACTTCTTTGACTTTGGCGACGGTTTGCGCCTTAATCTGAATGTCTCCCTTGCTGGACATGACAGCGCGGAGATTTTTCTCCGTTGGATGTTCCAGATAGAAGTCCGTAATAGCATCTTCAATCTGGTCTTGAATGGTTCGGCGGAGCGGACGGGCACCCATTTTTGGATCATAGCCCAGGTCGACCAATTTTTCCTTGACCTTGTCTGTCACATGGAGGCTGATGCCGTTGGCAGACAAGCGCTTGTTGACATCTTCCAGCATGAGGCTGACAATTTCAAGCAGATTATCCTTACTAAGCGGCTGGAATTCGATGATACCGTCGAAACGGTTCATAAATTCTGGGCTGAAGAAGTTACCAAGCTGACCGAGGACTGATTGAGCCCGCCCTTCCATAGCAGCACCGAAACCGACAGAGGCCTCAACCTTGCCAGTACCGGCATTGGAGGTCATGATAATGATAGTATCTTTGAAGGAAACAGTCCGACCTTGCCCGTCTGTCAAGCGACCGTCATCCAGGACCTGCAAGAACATGTGCATGACATCTGGATGGGCCTTTTCTACCTCGTCCAGGAGAATGAGCGAGTAGGGATTGCGGCGCACTTTCTCAGTCAATTGCCCGGCCTCTTCATAGCCGACATAGCCTGGAGGGGCACCGACCAATTTGGCAACGGCGTGTTTTTCCATGTACTCAGACATATCAAAGCGAATCATACTATCAGCTGAGCCGAAGAGCTCGATGGCCAGCTGTTTAGAAAGCTCGGTCTTACCGACACCGGTTGGACCAACGAAAAGGAAGGAACCGATTGGACGGTTGGGCGCACCCAATCCGACGCGATTGCGACGAATGGCCTTGGCAATCTTATCCACGGCATCGTCTTGGCCAATCACATGAGCCTTGAGGTCGCTAGCTAGGTTGATGAGTTGAGATTGTTCTTTCTCCTTCAAATCGCCGACAGGAATATTGGTTTTCTGCTCGATAATGGCCTCAATTTCCTTCTCAGTAATGAGTGGAATGTCCTCTTCACTGATAGTCGCCTGCTGCATTTCCTTGTATTTAGCAATCTGGTCGCGGAAGTAAGCAGCTTTTTCGTAGTCTTCATCACGAGTAGCCTGGGCTTTGCGATTTTCAGCATCGATCAGGCGTTGGTCAATCTCTTTCGGATCAATGAAATTGAGAGTCAGGTTCATCTTGGAACCCGCCTCATCCAAGAGGTCAATGGCCTTGTCAGGCAGGAATCGGTCCTGGATGTAGCGGTTGGAAAGGACAGCTGCAGCTTCAATAGCCTGATCTGAATACTTAACGTGGTGGTAGTCCTGGTACTTAGCCTGGATGCCCTTGAGAATGGTAATGGTCTCTTCGACGCTTGGCTCCTCAACCTTGACAGGTTGCATGCGGCGTTCCAAGGCGGCGTCCTTCTCGATAATACGATATTCATTGAGGGTGGTTGCTCCGACCAGTTGCATTTCGCCACGGGCAAGAGCTGGTTTGAGAATGTTGCCGGCATCCATGTTGCCGTCGCCAGCAGAACCTGCTCCGACAATTTCATGGATTTCGTCGATAAAGAGGATGACTTCCTTACGGTTGCGAATTTCCTCCATTAGTTTTTGCATGCGTTCTTCAAATTGTCCACGGATACCTGTTCCTTGCACTAAGCTAACAACGTCTAGGCGGATAACTTCCTTCTTTTGGAGTTTATGTGGGACATCTCCGTCTACGATTTTCTGGGCCAGACCTTCGACAACGGCCGTTTTACCAACACCGGGCTCACCGATGAGGACGGGGTTGTTCTTGGTCCGGCGGTTGAGAATCTCAATTACGCGAGTGATTTCTTGGTCGCGTCCGATAACCGGGTCAATATCTCCACGGCGAGCAATCTCGGTCACGTTAATACCAAATTCTTCCAAGAGGCCGTTTGGCTGTTGCGGTGCTTGCGGGATACCTCCGCCAGGCTGATTGGAGCGGCCGCCGCCTCGGTTCCCTCCTCCAGACTGGGTCGGAGGTGTCTGGTTGCGGTCACGTCCAGCTGGTGTGTTGTCAGGGTATCCTCCCAAATGATTGAAAAATTCACTGAAGGGATCCATGTTGTTAGGGTTGAAGTCGCCTAGGCCACGGAGAATGGCGTTGTTGGGGTCAGTCTTCATGATTTGGTAGCAGTTGTGGCAGAGGTCGACCTGCTGTTGTTTGCCGTTGAGGTTGGTGTAGAGATGGATGGTTGCGTCATTGATGTTACAGTTTTTGCAGAGCATAATTCTACCTCTTTCTTTGAAAAAATGTGACCTTTGTTCAAATGGTCAATAAAGGTCAAATGTAATTTAATTATAACAAGTTTTAGGAAAAAATCAAGAAATTGCTATTTGCTAGTCTATTTGCAGAAAAATGTGCGGGTGTATGCAACAAAAACGTGTAAAAAAGAGACTTTTCAGTTACTTTGTGGTAAAATATACCTATACTAAGAAGAGGAGAAAGATTATGGAATCACACTTAGTGAGAATCATCAATCGTCTGGAAGCGATGGCGGGTGATGGTGGTACCCTCAAGCGTAATTTTGAGCGTGAAGGTGTTGTCGTTGCTGAAGTTGCCTACAGCTACGATGAAGAAAATGGTTCAGTATATACCTTGCGTGATGTTGCTGCTCGTGAAACCTATACGTTTGACAGCATCGACTTGATTGCAATGGAAATCTACGAATTGTTGTACTAATAAGTAGTAGAATGCACCTTCGGGTGCTTTTTAGTTTAAATGATGAATATTTTAGACAGGGATGTTGCATATTTATTCAAGACGTGGTATAGTAGTGAGTATATGAAAAAATGGAGTAGTGGATGAAATGAATTTTTCTTTTTTGAATGATTATATTGCTTATTTTAATTATGGGGCCTTGGTAACTCTCATCATTGCCAGTTTTGTCGTCCTTTTCGGGAGCATCATCGGTGTCTTGTTAGCCTTTGCCCAGCGGAGCAAGTATAAAATTTTGGCCTGGTTTGCCAATATCTATGTATGGATTTTCCGTGGTACGCCAATGGTGGTGCAGATTATGATTGGTTTTACCATGACCCACATTGCAGCACCGACCTTCCAGTTGGGGATTTTGTCTGTTGACTTGACCCGTCTTTTGCCAGGTATTATTATCCTATCTATGAACTCAGGTGCCTATGTGTCAGAGGTGGTCCGGGCAGGTATCAACGCGGTTCCTAAAGGGCAGCTGGAGGCGGCCTATTCTCTAGGGATTAGACCAAAACAGGCCATGCGTTATGTCATCATGCCACAGGCCATTAAGAATATCCTTCCAGCCTTGGGAAATGAATTTGTGACCATTGTCAAAGATAGCTCACTCCTGTCTACGATTGGGGTTATGGAGCTTTGGAATGGGGCAACGACGGTTTCGTCTACGACTTATATTCCTTTGGAGCCACTGATTTTTGCAGCATTTTATTACTTGATTTTGACCAGCTTGCTGACGCTTGTCATCCAGCATTTTGAGAAGAAAATGAACAAGGGAGGCCATTAAGATGGCGGAAACAATTATTTCAATTAGAGATTTACACAAGTATTTCGGGGAAAATGAAGTTCTGAAAGGAATTGACTTGGATGTGGAGCAGGGAGAGGTAGTGGTTATTATCGGACCGTCAGGATCTGGGAAATCGACTTTCTTGCGGACCATGAACCTACTTGAGGTACCAACCAAGGGGACGGTGACCTTTGAGGGCGTGGATATTACGGATAAGTCCAACGATATTTTCAAGATGCGAGAGAAGATGGGCATGGTCTTCCAGCAGTTTAATCTATTTCCCAATATGACTGTTCTGGAAAATATCACCCTTTCGCCCATTAAGACCAAGGGGATTGCCAAGGCAGAGGCTGAGAAAAAAGCCTTGGAATTGTTAGAAAAGGTTGGTTTGCCAGACAAGGCCCAGGCCTATCCACAAAGTCTCTCAGGTGGTCAGCAACAGCGGATTGCCATTGCGCGTGGTCTGGCTATGGACCCAGATGTGCTCCTCTTTGATGAGCCGACATCTGCCCTTGACCCTGAAATGGTTGGAGAGGTATTGGCGGTTATGAAGGATTTAGCCAAAGCTGGGATGACCATGGTTATCGTGACCCATGAAATGGGCTTTGCCAAGGAGGTCGCAGACCGAGTTATCTTCATGGATGGGGGCTATATCGTTGAGATGGGCAGTCCTGAAGCAGTCTTTGACCAGACCAAGGAAGAGCGAACCAAGGACTTTTTATCTAAGGTACTATAGACCAGTAACTCCGGCATTGTTCGGGGTTTTTCTTATTTTTTTGAAAAATAGCAGAGCAGGTTGGGAAATTGTCCCTGTTTTTTGTATAATGAAAGAAAACAATAAGGAGTTGGCATGACAATTATTGATGGTAAAGCCCTGGCGGCGAAATTGCAGACGGCCCTGGCAGACAAGGTTGCAGAAATGAAAGAAAAGACAGGCTTGGTTCCAGGTCTTGTGGTCATTTTGGTTGGTGAAGATCCTGCCAGCCAGGTCTATGTACGAAACAAGGAACGTTCGGCTTTGGCTGCTGGTTTTAAGAGTGACGTTGTTCGCCTTCCAGAGTCTATCTCAGAGAATGAATTATTGGACCTGATTGACAAGTACAATCAAGATGAGAATTGGCACGGTATCCTGGTCCAACTGCCTCTACCTGTTCATATTGATGAAGAAAAGGTGCTCTTGGCTATTGATCCTGACAAGGATGTGGATGGGTTCCATCCGACCAATATGGGGAAACTCTGGTCTGGTCATGCAGTCATGATTCCTTCAACTCCTGCTGGAATTATGGAGATGTTTAAGGAATACCAGATTGACTTGGAAGGTAAATCAGCTCTAGTCATTGGCCGTTCAAATATTGTTGGTAAGCCCATGGCCCAGCTCCTCTTGGATGCCAATGCGACTGTGACCATTGCCCATTCTCGGACCAAAAACTTGCCAGACTTGGCTCGTCAGGCGGATATTTTGGTGGTAGCTATCGGCCGTGGACATTTTGTCACCAAGGAATTTGTCAAACCAGGTGCAGTTGTCATTGATGTGGGGATGAACCGTGATGAAAATGGCAAGCTGATTGGCGATGTCAAGTATGATGAAGTTGCCGAACTTGCTAGTCACATCACCCCTGTTCCAGGTGGTGTCGGTCCGATGACCATTACCATGCTGATGGAGCAGACTTTCGAGGCTTTTAAGCGGTCATTATAGAAGATGGAAGGGCAGGTTATTCTGCTCTTTTATTACTGGTTAATATACATTTTTATAAATTCAGCCTTTGGACTGATTATAATTTATATGTAAAGGTTTACAATAAGGGTGTTCCTAGTAATGGGAACACCCTTTTACCCCAGGATTCAAGAATGCTTACAGTGGTTTTCTTGAATTTTCCTAATCTCCTTTAGGTGTCGACTGAGGTCGGCGCCTTTTCTGTCACAAAAAAGGGAGCGGGAAAGACATCCATGATGGCTTCGCCCTCACCCACAGAATAATGAAAACGAACATAAAGCCCTCACTAGGTGTATAATCT
>NZ_JBIMJP010000017.1:0-37024 GCF_043674155.1 Streptococcus sp. A23
TTCCTAACTCTATTATACTACTTTACATATGAAAAAGCCGTTAGAAATACAATTCTAACGACTTTGTCTTCAGTCTGAGACTTGCCAGAAGCAAGTCTATTTTTTAGCATAAAAAAGCAAGGATTCAGTCCCTGCTTTTTTCAATGATTAGTTGAAATCAACATACTCTTTTTGAAGTTCAAGAACTTCTTCTGCCGTTGCACATTCTGTCAAGGCACGGTGAGCATATTCTTCCATCTTAGCTGTATCCAGTGTCTTCATGAGGCTACGTGTACGAAGGACAGAAGTTGCGCTCATAGAGAACTCATCCAAGCCCATTCCGACAAGAAGTGGAACAGCTTGTTGGTCACCAGCCATCTCGCCACACATACCAGCCCATTTGCCTTCTGCGTGTGCAGCCTTGATAACGTTGTTGATCAAGCGAAGGATAGACGGGTTGTAAGGTTGGTAGAGGTATGAAACTTGCTCGTTCATACGGTCTGCTGCCATTGTGTACTGGATCAAGTCGTTTGTACCAATTGAGAAGAAGTCAACTTCTTTAGCAAATTGATCTGCGATCATCGCTGCTGCAGGGATTTCAATCATGATACCCACTTGGATATCATCCGCAACTGCTACACCTTCTGCCAACAAGTTCGCTTTTTCTTCTTCAAGGATTGCTTTTGCCGCACGGAATTCTGTCAACAAGGCAACCATCGGGAACATGATACGAAGTTTACCATGTACAGATGAACGAAGAAGGGCACGCAACTGAGTACGGAACATCTGGTTACCAGTCTCAGAGATAGAGATACGAAGGGCACGGAAACCAAGGAATGGGTTCATTTCATGTGGAAGGTCGAAGTAAGGAAGTTCCTTATCACCACCGATATCCATTGTACGAACTACGACTGGTTTGCCGTTCATGCCTTCAAGAACAGCCTTGTAAGCTTCGTATTGCTCTTCTTCAGTTGGGAAGTCTTGTGAGTCCATGTACAAGAACTCTGTACGGTAAAGACCAACAGCTTCTGCACCGTTATCATTTACACCTTCAACGTCTTTTGGTGTACCGATGTTAGCTGCCAATTCAAAATGTTTACCGTCAGCTGTAACAGTTTGAGCGTCTTTCAAGAGTGCCCACTCAGCTTTTTGTTTCGCATAAGCTTCACCAGCCGCCTTAAATTCTGCAACCACTTCTTCAGATGGGTTGATAACAACTTCACCAGTGATACCGTTAACAGCGAGGACATCACCATCTTTCACGATTTCAGTAATATTATTTGTACCCAATACAGCTGCAATTTCGAGTGTACGAGCCATGATAGCTGAGTGACTTGTACGTCCACCGATGTTTGTTACAAAAGCTTTAACAAATTGCTTATTCAATTGAGCCGTATCAGAAGGTGTCAAGTCATGAGCAATCACGATAGACTCTTCATCAATTGTTGCTGGGTTTGGCAAACGAACACCAAGCAAGTGAGCTAGGACACGTTTAGCAACGTCGCGGATATCTGCTGCACGCTCTTGCATGTATGGGTTATCTTCCATACCTTCAAAGATAGCGATGAACATATCCGTTACTTCTTTCAAACCTGTTTCAGCATTTGTTTTCTTAGCACGGATTGTTTCCTTAATCTGACCAATCATTTCTGGGTCAGCAAGTACCATCAAGTGTGCATCAAATACGGCTGCGGCTTCTTCACCTAGGCTAGCTACTGCATTCTCACGAATAACAGAAAGCTCGTTTTGAGACGCTTCAAGAGCTGCATCCAAACGAGCTTCTTCTGCATTTGTATCTTCAACTGTAACAGTTTCAAAAGATAAATCGGGTTGAACCAGTAGATATGCCTTAGCAACGGCAACACCATCAGATGCTGCAATTCCTTTAAGCATTTCTGTCATGTTCTTATGCCAATCCTTCTTTTTCCATTGTTTCTGTGATTGCTGCGATTGCGTCGTCAGCATCTGCACCTTCAGCAGAGATTGTTACGTCAGCACCTTGGCCAACACCAAGAGACATAACACCCATGATGGACTTAAGGTTTACAGATTTTTCTTTGTAATTCAAAGTGATGTCTGAAGCGAATTTGCTAGCTGTTTGAACGAGCAAAGTTGCTGGACGTGCGTGGATACCTGTTTCTGCCACGATGTGGAAGTCTTTTGAAGCCATATTTGGATTCTCCTTTTTGTTTTACAAAATTTGGGCTATTATGATAACCCTTACAAGGAGGATTATACCACTTTTTGAAATCATTTTCAAGATTTTTTTGCATTTCTTTCATTTTTCTAAGAAAAAGACCTGCCTGGTCGCAAGTCCTTTCTATCTTAAAAATATTGAATAAGAGCCGTAACAAATTGACTAGTAGATAGGGGTTCTACTCCCAAATCCTTTGCAAAGTCAACAGTTACCTGTTTATTTTCAAAAGCTTTTTCGAGTCCAGAAACAATAATCTCTGCTGCTTCTTTCCAATTCATATAATCCAACATCATACAAGCAGACAATAGAACGGAACTTGGATTAGCCTTGTTTTGGCCAGCAATATCTGGCGCTGTTCCATGAGTAGCTTCAAAAATGGCATGTCCTGTTTGGTAATTGATATTTGCACCTGGTGAGATGCCGATTCCACCAACCTGGGCCGCTAGAGCATCTGAAGCGTAGTCTCCGTTGAGATTGGTGAGGGCCACCACATCGAACTTTTCTGGAGCAAGTAAGATTTGCTGAAGGAAATTGTCCGCAATAATATCGTTGACTACCAAATCACCCGACTCAAGAAGATCCGCATATTCTTGTTGAGCCAGTTCATAGCCCCATTTACGGAAACCACCTTCCGTGAACTTTTGAATGTTACCCTTATGGACCAGGGTTACATTTTTTAGGCCATTTTCCAAGGCGTAATCAATAGCAGAGCGAACCAAGCGCTTGCTGCCTTCCTCAGAAATCGGCTTGATACCGATACTGGATGTCTCAGGGAAACGAATTTTACTAACTCCCATCTGGTCCTTCAAGAAAGCAAGCACCTGTGCTACTTCAGCAGTTCCAGCATCCCATTCGATACCTGCATAAATATCTTCTGTATTTTCACGGAAAATCGTAATATTGGTTTTTTCAGGCTCTTTGAGTGGACTAGGCACTCCCTTAAAATAGCGGACTGGCCGCACACAGGCAAAGAGGTCCAGTTCCTGGCGCAAGGCCACATTCAGTGATCGATGGCCCTTACCAACAGGCGTTCCCAGCGGTCCTTTAATAGCCACGAGGTGGTCCTTAATGGTGGCTAAGGTCTCGTCTGGTAAGGAAGTTCCTGTTGTTTCATAGGCCTTTTCACCGGCCAATACTTCCTTCCAGACAATCTGACGCTGGCCATCATAAGCCTTTTCAACTGCCGCATCAATCGCAGACTGAGCCGCTGACCAAATATCCTTACCGACACCATCCCCCTCGATATAGGGAATAACGGGTTGGTCAGGAACCAGCAACTTTCCATTTTCAAATCTAATTTTTTCTGCCATACTTATCTCTTTCCGATTGGGATATAGGTCAAATTCCGTCCACCTAGATAGGACGAACGAGGACGGATGAGCTTATTGTTCTTGCGTTGTTCCTGTACATGGGCAATCCAGCCGGCCATACGACTCATGGCAAAAATCAAGGTGAAAATATCACTGTCAATGCCCAAAACATGGTATACCGTCGCCGAATAGAAATCCACGTTCGGAATCAATCCTTTTTTGTGCTTGATAAAGTCCTCTACTTCTTCGGACAAGCGATAGAAGGCCTCATCATCCGTTCCCATTGTCAAATCACGCGCCATTTCCTTCAAATATTCTTGACGAGGATCCACCGTTTGATAAACCCGGTGACCAAAGCCCATAATTTTTTCTTTTGAGTCCAATTTTTGCTGCAAGTAACCTTCTGTATCACCAGATTCACGGATTGCCAGCAACATATCGAAAACCCGCTCATTAGCTCCGCCATGTAGAGAACCCTTGAGCGTTCCAATAGCTGTCGTCACGCAAGAATAAATATCTGTCAGGGTGGAGGCGGTCACGCGCGCCGCAAAGGTCGAGGCGTTGAGTTCATGGTCAGCATGGAGGACCAGTGCCTTGCTAAAGGCCTTGACTTGCAAATCTGTCGGCTCCTTCCCATTGAGCATATAGAGGAAATTAGCCGCAAAGCCCAGATCCTCACGAGGCTCAATCGGCACCAAGCCCTTCCGCAGACGAGCAAAGGTTGCAATGATTGTCGGAACCTTAGCCATAATCTGAATCGACTGGTCATAGAGGGCCTCCAGCGAACTTTCCTCAGCCCGAACATTGTAAACACCTAAAAGTGACACCGTTGACCGCAAGACACTCATCGGGTGCAGGTGTCTGCGTGACTGGATGAGAATGCACTGCTCCACCGCATCAGAAATGGCATACTCAGCCCGCAAGGCTTTTTCAAAATAATTAAGCTCAATCTGCGTCGGGAGGTGCAAGTTCCAAAGCAGGTAAATGACCTCTTCAAAAGACGCATTATTGTCCATTAACTCTGAAATATCATAACCAGCATAGGAAAGGCGGTCATTTTCAATCGCACTAATGCGCGTATCGCAGGCAATGGCATCTTTCAATCCATTTGTTTCTGTCATAGTTGACCTCCTAGTTTCTTTCTCACCACCATTGGCAAAATGCCTCCGTGGCGGTAATAACGAATATCAGCCTCCGCATCAAAGCGAGCCAGAGCCTGAAATTCCTTGGTTTCATTTTCCGAAATAGCCCGAACGGTTACCATCTGACCAACCGTCACATCCTCCGGCAAATCGATAGAGTAGGTTTCCAAACCAGTCAAGCCCAGACTGTCTGCTGTCTGCCCCTCAAGGAATTGCAAGGGTAGGACACCCATCATGACTAGATTAGAGCGGTGAATGCGTTCAAAGGATTCTGCCAATACAGCCTTGACACCCAAAAGATTGGCCCCCTTGGCTGCCCAGTCACGACTAGAACCCATCCCATAGTCCTTACCAGCAATTACCAGGCTACCAATTCCAGCCTCCTGATACTTCATAGCAACATCATAAATCGGTAGAATTTCGCCATCATACTTGGTAAAACCACCAATTTTTCCATCTGCCAACTCATTTTTAATCCGGATATTGGCAAATGTTCCTCGCATCATGACCTGGTGGTTCCCACGGCGACTACCATAGGAGTTGAAGTCAAAGTATGAAATCCCATTATCCTCTAGGTAGCGAGCAGCGGGACTGAGTCGCGCAATGTTCCCCGCTGGTGAAATGTGGTCGGTAGTGACAGAGTCTCCAAATTTGGCCAGGACTGCTAGATTGTCCAAAGGCTTGATAGATAAATCTGCCTGCATATTATCAAAATATGGTGGGTTTTGGATGTAGGTTGACTTGTCATTCCAGGCATAATTTTTATCCGACGTCGTTTCAATGGCATTCCAAGCTTGACTATCTGTAAAGACCTGTTGGTATTCTTCCTTATAAAGGTCACGGGTCACATACTGCTCGATATAGGCATCTACTTCCTCACGACTTGGCATGATGTCTGAGAGATAGACAGGTTGACCATTCTGGTCTTGACCAAGCGGCTCTGTCGTCAAGTCAACATTCATGTTTCCTGCAATGGCATAGGCCACTACAAGGGGCGGACTTGCAAGGAAATTAGCTTTGACAAGCGGATTGATACGGCCCTCAAAGTTGCGGTTTCCAGATAAGACTGCCGAAACCAGCAAATCTTCTTCCTTAATGGCTTCTGCAACTTCTACTGGCAAATCACCGGAATTCCCGATACAAGTGGTACAACCATAGCCGACCAAGTTAAATCCAAGCGCATCCAGATAGGCTTGGAGGCCTGAATTTTTCAAGTAACCTGTAACAACTTTTGAACCAGGTGCCAGAGAAGTCTTGACCGTTTTATTGACTGTCAGGCCTTTTTCAACCGCATTCTTAGCCAGTAATCCTGCCGCTAAAAGTACGTAGGGGTTAGATGTATTTGTACAAGAGGTAATAGCTGCAATGGCTACATGACCTGTCTGAATCGTCTCATCTCCGTCCGCATAATGCACCGTCGCTGTCTTCTCTAACTCTGCCTTGTCCAAACCAAAACCACGAACACCAACTTCACGAGTGATGCTGGCAGCAAATTCCTCCTTGGCATCGGTCAATTCAATCAAATCTTGCGGCCGTTTTGGTCCAGAAATAGACGGCACCACCGTTGACAAATCCAACTCCAAAACCTTGGTGTAGGTTGGGAAATTGACCTCATCGTAGAACAGATGATTGACCTTGGCATAAGCCTCCGTCAAGGCGATATGGTCCTCTGAACGGTTGGTCAGGCGCATGTAGTTTAAGGTCTCAGCATCGATCGGGAAGTAACCACAAGTCGCGCCATACTCAGGTGCCATGTTGGAAACCGTCGCCCGGTCAGCCAGTGCCAATGAAGACAGACCCGGTCCAAAAAATTCAACAAACTTGCCGACAACATTTTCCTGGCGGAGCAATTGTGTCACCCGTAGAGCCAAATCTGTCGCTGTCGCAACCTTGGGCAGACTGCCTGTCAAATGAACACCAATCACTTCTGGAATTGGGAAATAAGACGCCTCTCCCAACATAGCTGCCTCGGCCTCAATACCTCCGACACCCCAGCCCAGAACACCGATACCGTTGATCATGGTCGTATGGCTGTCCGTACCGAACATAGAATCTGGATAAAGTAGGCCATCCTGCTCGATGACAACATCACTGAGGAACTCAATATTGACCTGGTGGATAATCCCTGTTGCAGGTGGCACAGCCCGATAATTCTCAAAAGAGTTTTCCGCCCATTTTAAGAATTCATAACGCTCGTTATTGCGCTCAAATTCTAGCTCAATATTTTTTTCCAGAGCTTGGTCCGTACCGAAGTAATCGACCTGCACAGAGTGGTCAACCACCAAATCAACTGGAATTTCGGGGTTAATCAAATCAGGACTGCCACCCGCCTTAACCACCGCATCACGCATGGATGCAAGGTCAACCACAACTGGAACCCCTGTAAAATCCTGCAAAATAACACGACTAGGCTTAAAAGGAACCTCACCCTGTGGAGCTGCAGCCTGGTAGGTCACCAAATCTTTAATGTGACTTTTGGTCACATCTACACCATCTTCCTTACGAAGTAAGCTTTCTAACAGAATACGAATCGTATAAGGGAGTGCCTGAATATTCACACCATGTTCTTGGGCAACCTCTCCCAAATCATAGTAAGAGAATAATTGTTGTTTGTGTTCAAAATTCGATTTGTTCTTTTGAGTCATGTCTGCTACCTCTATGTATTCATTATGTATATTATACTGGAAGTTGCTTTTTTTATTCAAACACAACTTAACCATGAATGTCATATTTTATGACATATGGTGATTTCGCATAGAAAACAGCTCTACTACGGCTTAAACAAAGCTTGTAGACCTCATTTTCAGAAAACACTACATGTAGTATTTTCTTGTTCGTTATTCGTCTATATTTTGTGATTTGTTTAAGCTAACCCCTTGACTTTAACCCCAAAATCTTGTATTCTAGATTGGTAAATTTGAAGGGAATTATGCAATTTCCTTGTAAACAAAGGAGAAATCGAATGGTTACTATCTATTCAAAAAATGATTGTGTACAGTGCAAGATGTCTAAGAAATTCCTAGACCAACACGGTGTGGAATACAAGGAAATTAACCTGGATGAGCAGCCAGAATTTATTGACCACGTCAAAGGACTTGGTTTCTCATCAGCGCCAGTGATTGAAACCGAAAACGACGTTTTCTCTGGTTTCCAACCTGCAAAATTAAAAGCCTTAGTATAAGAACCCTATTATAGAAAGAGATTGCGACTATGAGTTTGAAAGATTTGGGCGATGTGTCCTACTTCCGTTTAAATAACGAAATCAACCGTCCTGTCAATGGACAAATCCCCCTCCACAAGGATCAGGAGGCCCTTAAAGCCTTTTTCAAGGAAAATGTTATCCCTAACAGCAAGCAATTCGATAGTATTTTGGATAAAATCAACTATCTTGTCGAGGAAAATTATTTAGAAAAAGAATTTTTGGAGCAGTACAGCCCAGAATTTCTCATTAAAATTGGCCAATTTTTGAAAGACCAGAACTTCCAATTTAAGTCTTTCATGGCAGCCTACAAGTTTTATAACCAGTACGCCCTTAAGACAAACGACGGTGCTTACTATCTGGAAAGCATGGAGGACCGCGTCCTCTTCAACGCCCTCTATTTTGCGGAAGGTGACGAAGAATTGGCCTTGGATTTGGCAAACGAGATGATCCACCTGCGTTACCAGCCTGCAACTCCTTCCTTCCTCAATGCTGGTCGTGCTCGCCGTGGTGAATTGGTATCCTGTTTCTTGCTTCAAGTAACAGACGACATGAACTCTATCGGTCGGTCTATCAACTCTGCTCTGCAATTATCCCGTATCGGTGGCGGTGTCGGTATCTCCCTCAGCAACCTGCGTGAGGCTGGCGCTCCTATCAAGGGATATGAAGGAGCTGCATCTGGTGTCGTTCCAGTTATGAAACTTTTTGAAGATAGTTTCTCTTATTCCAACCAGCTTGGTCAGCGTCAAGGTGCCGGTGTGGTTTACTTGGATGTTTTTCACCCAGATATTATCGCTTTCCTTTCGACTAAGAAGGAAAATGCGGATGAGAAAGTTCGTGTAAAAACCCTTTCTCTCGGTATCACTGTTCCTGATAAGTTCTACGAATTGGCTCGTAAAAATGAGGACATGTACCTCTTCAGCCCTTACTCTGTTGAGCTAGAATACGGCGTGCCATTCAGCTATTTGGACATTACAGCTAAATATGACGAGTTGGTGGCCAACCCTCGCATTCGTAAGACAAAAATCAAGGCCCGCGATTTGGAGACAGAAATTTCAAAACTCCAACAAGAATCAGGCTATCCGTATGTCATCAACATTGACACGGCCAACCGCAGCAATCCAGTTGACGGTAAAATCATCATGTCCAACCTTTGCTCAGAAATCCTGCAAATCCAGACACCAAGCGTCATCAACGATTCGCAAGAATATTTGACAATGGGTACTGACGTTTCATGTAACTTGGGTTCAACCAACATTGTTAACCTCATGAAATCACCTGACTTTGGTCGTTCTGTTCGTGCTATGACACGCGCCTTGACCTATGTTACTGACCATTCTCACATTTCTGCTGTGCCTTCGATTGAGGCAGGTAATGAGCGTGCACATTCGATTGGTTTGGGTGCCATGGGACTTCATTCTTACTTGGCGCAAAACTTGGTGGACTACGGTTCAAAAACAGCCGTTGAATTTACCAATATCTACTTCATGCTCCTCAACTACTGGACTTTGGTAGAATCAAACAACATTGCACGCGAACGCAAGGCGACTTTTGATAACTTTGAAAACTCAAAATACGCAGACGGCACTTATTTCGATAAGTATGTGACAGGCGACTACCAACCACAATCTGACCGTGTTAAAGAATTGTTCCAAGGTATTTTCATTCCAAGCGGACAAGATTGGGCTGACCTGCGTGATAAGGTGATGGCAGACGGTCTTTACCACCAAAACCGCTTGGCAGTTGCACCAAACGGCTCTATTTCCTATATCAATGATGTCTCTGCTTCCATCCACCCAATTACTCAACGGATTGAAGAACGTCAAGAGAAGAAAATCGGTAAAATCTATTATCCAGCAGCAGGCTTGGCAACGGAAACTATTCCGTTCTACAAATCAGCCTACGACATGGATATGCGCAAGGTGATTGATGTCTACGCTGCTGCTACTGAGCACGTCGACCAAGGTTTGTCACTGACCCTCTTCCTCCGCAGCGAATTGCCAAAAGAGCTTTACGAGTGGAAAAATGAGAACAAGCAGACAACCCGTGACCTCTCTATCCTGCGCAACTACGCCTTCAACAAAGGCATCAAGTCTATCTACTACATCCGCACCTTCACCGACGACGGAGAAGAAATCGGATCAAACCAATGTGAAAGTTGTGTAATTTAACGTGGCAAGTGTTGTTGAAACTAACGTTTCTAACAACACTACGGAAAGTTCTATGGAACATTTCCTGGCCACCTTACTAACTTCCACAAAATAGTTAACTAACGTCCTTTGGGCGTTTTTTAACAGAAATATGATACAATAGTTTCAACACTTTATGATAAGGAAAGAGATGAACATGTCACAAACCTACTACAAAGCCATAAACTGGAATGCCATTGAAGATGTCATTGACAAATCGACCTGGGAAAAATTGACCGAGCAATTTTGGCTCGACACGCGTATCCCTTTGTCCAATGACTTGGATGACTGGCGCAAATTGACTGCCGAAGAGAAAGACCTGGTTGGCAAGGTCTTTGGTGGTCTGACACTCTTGGATACCCTTCAATCTGAAACAGGTGTTCAAGCCCTCCGCCAAGATGTGCGGACACCACACGAAGAGGCTGTTTACAACAACATCCAATTCATGGAGTCTGTTCACGCCAAGTCCTACTCTTCTATCTTCTCCACTCTTAACACCAAGTCAGAGATTGAAGAAATTTTTGAATGGACCAACAGCAATGAATACCTGCAACGCAAGGCTAAAATCATCAACGAAATTTATGAAAATGGCACAGCGCTCGAGAAGAAAGTAGCCAGCGTATTTTTAGAGACTTTCCTTTTCTATTCTGGTTTCTTCACTCCGCTCTACTATCTTGGAAATAACAAGCTGGCCAACGTTGCAGAAATCATCAAACTGATTATCCGTGACGAATCTGTCCACGGTACCTATATCGGCTATAAATTCCAGCTCGGTTTCAATGAATTGACCGAAGAGGAGCAAGATAAGCTCCGTGACTGGATGTACGACCTGCTCTATCAGCTTTATGAAAATGAAGAAGGCTACACTCGTTCGCTCTATGATAGCGTTGGTTGGACTGAGGAAGTTTTGACCTTCCTACGCTACAATGCCAATAAAGCCCTCATGAACATGGGACAGGACCCACTCTTCCCAGATTCAGCGGATGATGTCAATCCAATCATCATGAACGGTATTTCGACCGGTACATCCAACCACGACTTCTTCTCTCAAGTTGGTAACGGCTACCTGCTCGGTGAAGTAGAGGCCATGCAGGATGATGATTACCTTTATGGTTTGTAAAATATATAAATAAAAAAGCAGTCGACCACTGCTTTTTTTCTATACCCCACCCAATATCATGCCATAGGCAATCAGGTTGTTGACAAAATGGAGCGCCATTGAATAGCGGATATCTCGTTTGAGCAAGAAAATCCATCCCAGATTGACTCCCATTGTAAAGTAAATCAAGAACTGCGGAATGGTTGCTGGTCCGTGTGGTAGGCTGAACAAAAGCCCTGACACAATCAAGTAAATCCCCACTGTTTTCATGCTCTGCATTTTCGGGAAGAAATAGGTGGCCAGAAAACCACGGAAAATCAATTCTTCCAGGATAGGGGCAAATACCACTACGGAGAAAAAGGCAAGAATGGGGTAAGCAGAAACAAACTGCACCACGATCATCTGGTTTTGGCTTTCCTCTACAGGAATGAGAAACTGAATGACAAAATAGACCAGGTAGACCAGAATAGGCCAGTGTAGCTTGTGGAACCAGCTGCTTTCGACGGTGTAGGCAATGGTCTTGCGTGGATAGACGACCTTCCAGAGGACCACAGCGAGGATTGTGGTCAACACGATTCCGATAATGCCGCTAATCCAGACTGCTTGTTCCACAATTGGAGCCGGTAGCTCTGCTGCTAGTTGGTCCTTGAAGATGCCCAGCGAGATAAAGCTGCTGGTGACCTGGCTTGCTAGGAAATAAAGCACTATTAAGCCTAAGTGTTTGATAAATTTTAACATAGATAACCCCTAATCTACTTTTCTAAATTCAGCAATAGCATCTAGTCTGACCAAGCGAGTCGTGGTCTTACCGGCCTTGCCTGTCTGACTGAGCTTGACCCAATCCTCATCGCATGCCTCAATCGTAAAATCCTGTCCAATCCCATCTTCAAAGACTACATGAACTGTAGCACCAACCAATTCTTCCACCATTTTTGACATGACATTTCCTCCATTTATCTGTTTTTTGAGTTTCTTGATCTGTTTGGCCAATTTCTTGACTTTTCCATCGTAGGAAAAATAGGATACAAACAGGAAACCAACCGCTGCAAGGGCAATATACTCCATACTTTCACCTCCGACTTATCCTAATGAACCATTCATGAGCATTTGCATCAAAAGCATGAGCAAAAATCCGATGATATTGTTGATGAAATGCACCAGCATGCTGTACTCCAAGCGTTTGCCTAGGCGGTAAATGAGACCTAGCACCAGCCCCATGCCCCCATACATAATCCAAGAACCAAGCCCTGTCGGAGCGTGCATGAGACCAAAGAGTAGGCTGGATAAGATGAGACCGAAGATAGATTCCTTGCCAAAGATTTTACCCATGATAAAGCCTCGGAAGACGATTTCCTCGACAATAGGAGCAAAAATAGATGTCAATAAAAACAAGATAATCGGAGGAAATCCCATATCTTCAATGGCTTGCTGATTGACTGTGTTGAGCCCTTCACCCGACAATTGCATGACAATGCCTGCTATGATTTTAACAGCAAAAACTGCAATAAATCCAAGGCCTACATAGGCCAACATCTTGAGAAAACCGTCCTGCCAAAATTTCGAAAGTAACTTCGCTTTACCTGCTAAGAAGATTTCCAAACCTGTCACTACCAGCAAGGCAGCGCTTGCCCAGACTAGATTGAGCCCTTGGTAATTGTCCAACCGAACTAAAACAAAGGTCGCTCCGATATTTAATGCAAAAGCCAAGAGAAACCATAAAATATAGGGCCAATTTTTCACCATATTCCATTCTTTAATTTTCATCGCAATCTCCTTTATATACACTAAGTCAGTTTTCATTACTTTCTTTTTCGATCAATAGCAGAGCAGGCAAGCCCAAAACCATCGGCAGAAGGATATTCAGATTTGACAAATCAATCTGCCCAGTAGCCAGCCATTCTCCGAAAACATAGCCAACTGCGTACAAGCCAAGACCGATAAAGGAAGCAAGATAAATTTTCTTAAAGACTTTCATTGTTGATACCTCCATTTACATTAAATGAATGTGATTTTCTTACGATTGGCAAAGTAGCAACTAACAAATCCTACTAAGGTCAGAAGAACAACTGTCATGGGAGTGACAAACTGGAAATACTCTGCTGCAGATGTTCCACTTTCCTGTAGAATTTGTAACTGCCAGATACCAATACTAACCAGCAGACTGTATACTGCAATCTGTAAGGTTTGATACAGAGTTCGTTTCATCATTTTCTTCCGAGCCATTTTTACATCATCCTTGGCAACCATCAATTTATCCAGACCCAACTGTTTGATAATGGCGTCCTGTTTGAATTGAGAATAGACAAGTGTCAAAAAGAGGCTGATTCCCATGACATCTTCTCCCAGCGCAAAGCTAACTAGGAAGCTGACCAGTGTCACTGTCATAAAGAGCATATACATATTGTTGCCGAAATTGGTCAAGGCCGCATAAGACACCTCGTCTAACTCACCAACAATATCATAGAAATAACGAATTGCTCGAATGTGTAGATTTTCCTTTTTCATAACTATCACCTAAAACTCTTTCAAAAATTCTTATTTAAAATAACGTCGGACCATACGAACCTGCATGATATTGATGTAAATGTGAAGAAAGGCAACAACTAGAAAGGCTGTAATTTGTCGCTCCTGCAATAGCATGCTGAGTACAAATAGGAATAGATACAAACCTGGTAACACGATTTGATTCAAAGTGAAGACGATTTGGAAACTCATTTCGTAGTTTGCTTGTTTTTCACCTTCGTCCATCGCCTCAGCAAAGTCTTTCATTTCTTTCACCGTAGCAAAAGCGGACAACTTATAGTCACGAATTTTCTGAGTTAGTTTCACAATAAAAACCTGAGAGATGAGAAGGATAACATAGAAAACTACGTCAAGAATGGACCCATACATAACTGCACTCTCTTCTAAGAAAGTGACCCCGAATCCTAAAACCAAATTTAACAATGTCAATGATACAGCAACATTGAATGATATGGTCGCATATTCTAGATTTCGATACATTTTCATATATAGGTCATCAATCAACTCTTCATCCTCATCTGAAATAGAATGGTAAAGTTTATGAGTTTGATTAGCCTTAAGACCAAAATATACGGTTCCAGCGAAAATCAAAAACGTAAAGATACGCAAGCAAATTAGAAAGTTATCTAGATTGACAAAAGACGGCAATCCAAGCTTAGAACTCAATACTCCAAAAAAGCCACAAAATGCACCAAAGATAGCTCCTAAAAGTAAATAGATAAGATTCCTCACCCATCTTTGTTTTGTCGTTAATTGTTTCCCTTGTTTCATTCTTCTACCTCCACTAATTGAAAGACATTTTCCACATTTTCGTTAAAAATCTGTGCTATACGCATGGCAATGACCACCGAGGGCGTGTATTCTCCCCGCTCAATCAAGCTAATGGTCTGCCGTGATACTTCTGCTAATTTTGCCAACTCAGTCTGGTTGAGGCTATCCCGTGCCCGCAACTCCTTGAGCCGATTTTTTAAGACATATTCCATGAGTTTTCCTTTCTAGGCTTGGTAGATAATCAAGCCTGTTTCTGTGTCTTCGACAGCTATATTTCCCTCGGCAAACTTAACCAATAAAAGATAGGTATAGTAGAAATCGCCTGCACAAGCCGCTGCATGTATAGTAGCCAATATCAGATAAAGAGATACATCCATCCTCCAAAAAACTGCTACCATGGTCAAGCCCAAACTAATCACAACAAAGGGAGCCAAGCTGATTACTAGCATTTGCATCCGATTATAGAGCGAACCTGGACTGGTCGCATAGGCCATACCCGATTTCCATTTAAAACCAAACTTAACAGGATTTTCAGGACAAAAAATCTTGAAAAATAATCCATGAATAGCTTCATGTACAACTATCAAAACAGGAAATAGAACTGTTGCTAGCCATAACTCTGGTAAGGTAAGTGGCAAATTTTGATCTACATTAGCCAGCAAGGAAAAGGCTAACTTACCGAATAGAAGAGCAAATGGGAAGACTAGAACAATCGCAAGAATATTCAATCCCCAGACAAATTTCTTATTTTCCATGATATTGACTTCATATAATTTCTTTTTCGCTTCCATCTTTCTTCTCCTTCATTTTCCTTCAAGCTAGACTAAACTATATAGTCCTAGAGCAACTCCAATCAGTAAGCCGAATATAGTTGCCCCTGTAATCATAATTGCTGCCATATCAGATGAAATGTGTCGTTTCATAAGGTTTCTCCTGTCTTTCCTTAGCTTTTTTCACTATTTTTCTTTTTGTTAAATTGCAGAGCTAACACCAGTGTCGCCAATAAAGGAGGAAAGGGATAACTCATTTCCGTCAAACTAAGGTCAAATCCTAGTAAGGCTAGAACTTTGAAGACCAAAATATTTATCAAGAAGAGCACGAGGAACAATAGCACTACTTTCATTCCATTTTTAACTGTCTTGTTCATTTTTCTTCTTTTTTCTCCATTTGTAAACTTGCTTCAATACAAGCAATTGAAGCAATTAGAGTAGTCATTAGTGCTGTGTCCATATCGCTCCAACCAAGCATATCTGAAAGGAGCATATAAGCTAATAATAGTATAGATAGAATTTCTACAAATCGAGCAACAGTTTTTCCAGTTATAACAATCTTATTTTCCATTTGACGACTCCTTCTCATTTGAACTTATTTGATGATTTCGCTTTCATCTCTTATCTTGATATCATTGTAACACTTCTTTTTCTTTTTGACAAGTATCTTTGTCAAAAAAACAATAAAAATTGTCAAAAAGTTTATGAAGATAGTCAAAATGTAGCTGATAATGGGCAATTGGACAAGCAAAAAAGCCCAAATGGGCTCGAATTTATAATTCTGATAAATACTTTCTCAAATCCTCATAGGTTGATGAAGGCAGGTGTACGCCGGGGTTGGCCACAATATAACTGGCGACACGATTGGCAAAGTCGAGCAACTGGTCCAAGGATTTTCCACTAGCTAATCCTGCCAATAGAGCGCCAACATGACTATCCCCCGCTCCCACCGCGTCTACCACTTGCGCTGGATAAGACCTTTGCTCATGCCATTGTCCATCGTAGGCCAAAGCTCCAGCCTCTCCTCTGGTTACTACCAGCGCTTGCCCGGTGCGTTCATTTAAGGTCTGCACAGCCTGCCTGATGTCAGTTTGACCTGATAATGTCAAAGCCTCTTGCTCATTAACATGGAGGATAGGAGACAAATCCAAGACTTGCTCCATACGCTGCTTAACTATCAGATGTCCTCGCGGTCCCGGCGCAAAAATGAGCTGGGCAGGAATAGTTTCCAAACTGTCCACTAATGCCTGACCTGTTTCTTCCTCCACTTCTAAACCACAAACGTAAACATAGTCGTACTCCGATAAATCCAACTGGTCCAGCCAAGTAGGGTCAAAATGGTATTCCACACCATGGTCGGACAGAAAGGTCCGTTCTCCGTCGCTTTCGATAAAGCAGTAACAACAGCCGTTGGCTCTTTCCACTAAAACCCGTGGTTCAATTCCAATTTTTTCCAGCTCATTCCTGACAAAATGACCGTAAATGCCCGTCCCTACCGGTGAAATGAAATCATAGTCCACACCCATGTGGTGCAGGATATTGACCACATTGAAAGCACAACCGCCCAGAGACAGGACCTGTTTGTCAATATGCGCATCGCCTTGCCGCCCCGGCAACTGATCCAGATAAATCATCACATCACAAACGGTCGAACCGATTACCAAACATTTTCCCATAGCAAAACCTCCGCTTTAGAGATAGTATAGCACAAAAACTCCCCTATCCAGAGATAAGAGAGTTTGAGAATGTTACAAATTTTCAGCAACAGCGCTCAGTAAGTCTACAATCTTAGACGCATCGCTACCACCTGCCATAGCCATATCCGGCTTACCGCCACCACGACCTGCTACGATTGGTGCAAGGACTTTGATGAGGTTTCCTGCATGAACATCGCTTGACTTGCTTGCCACAAGGACATTGACCTTGTCACCGATAGCCGCAACCAACACCAAGACATCCGAGTAGTCTTTCTGCTTCCAGTTGTCAGCAAATGTACGGAGAGCACCTGCATCTGAAACTTGGACCTGGCTGGCAATGTAGCGAATGCCGTTAGCATCTTTGACATCTTTGAAGACATCTCCAGCAGCTGCTGCCGCTGCCTTTTCTTTAAGAGCTGCATTTTCTTTTTGCAAATCGCGGAGCTCCGCAGCCAGTGCCTCCACTTTTGTCGGCACTTGGTCGATTTGTGGCACCTTAAGAGTCTGCGCAACAGCTTTGAGAGCATCCTCGCGGTCACGAAGAGCTAGGAAAGCTTCCTTGCCTGTCACCGCTAAAATACGGCGGGTGCCTGAACCGATTCCCTCTTCTTTGACAATCTTGAAGAGACCGATTTCAGCTGTATTGCCAACGTGGGTACCGCCACAAAGCTCGATAGAATAGTCACCGATTGTAACCACACGGACCACTTTGCCATACTTCTCACCAAAGAGGGCCATAGCACCCATTTCTTTTGCCGTATCCACATCCGTTTCAACTGTGACAATATCCAAGGCTTCCCAGATTTTTTCATTGACTTCATTTTCAATACGACGAAGTTCATCAGCTGTCACCGCTTCAAAGTGTGTGAAGTCAAAGCGGAGGAAGCCTTCCTCGTTCAAAGAACCAGCCTGGGTTGCATGCTCACCGATGACATTGTGAAGGGCAGCATGGAGCAAGTGAGTTGCTGTGTGGTTTTTCTCAACGCCACGACGACGGTTTGTGTCGATTTCAAGCGTGTAAGTTTGACCAAGTGAAATGCTGGCAGAGAGTTCTACGGTATGCAATGGCTGACCATTCGGGGCTTTCTGCACATCCACAACTGTTGCAAGGACATCACCTGAAGCATTTTTAATGACACCACGGTCGGCAACCTGACCACCCATTTCAGCGTAGAATGGTGTTTGGTCAAAGACAAGGAGGGCTTGACCTTCTGATACCGCTTCTGTCCGCTCATTGTCCGCGATAATCACTTCCAATTTGGCATCTAGGATAGTTTGACCATAGACAAAAGTTGAGCTTTCGGTAATACCTGCCAGGGTTTCATTTTGCATACCCATTGAGCCACCTTTGACAACGGCAGCACGGGCACGGTCCTGCTGTTCTTTCATGGCAACCTTGAAGCCTTCATGATCAATCTTATAACCCGCATCTTCAGCCAATTCCTCGGTCAATTCCACAGGGAAACCATAAGTGTCATAGAGCTTGAAGATGTCCTTACCTTCAAGAGTGTCCTTACCAGCTGCTTTCAAGTCAGCCAAAAGTTCCTCCAAGTGTCCGCTACCAGCATCAATGGTGCGAGCAAAGGTTTCTTCCTCACGTTTAACGATTTTCTCGATAAAGTCACGTTTTTCAAGCACTTCTGGGTAGTAGCTTTCCATGATATTGCCAACCGTTTCCACCAACTTGTACAAGAATGGCTCAGTAATACCCAAACGGCGACCGTGCATAACCGCACGACGGAGCAGACGACGGAGAACATAACCACGACCTTCATTTCCTGGAAGGGCACCATCACCGATGGCAAATGACAAAGCACGGATGTGGTCTGCGATGACCTTGAAGCTCATGTTATCGCCATCTTGGTCATAAGTTTTACCCGAAATCTTTTCGACTTCGCGAATGATTGGCAAGAAGAGGTCGGTTTCAAAGTTGGTCTTAGCCCCTTGGAAAATAGCTGCCAAACGCTCCAAGCCTGCACCCGTATCGATGTTTTTGTTTGGCAATTCCTTGTACTCAGAACGCGGAACAGCTGGATCAGCGTTAAACTGTGACAATACGATGTTCCAAATCTCGATGTAACGGTCGTTTTCAATATCTTCTTCCAACAAACGAATGCCAATATTTTCAGGATCAAAGTCTGTGCCACGGTCAAAGAAAATTTCCGTATCGGGTCCAGAAGGTCCCGCACCGATTTCCCAGAAATTATCCTCGAGTGGAATGAGGTGACTTGGGTCTACACCAAGCGCAATCCAGCGGTTGTAGGAATCCTTATCATCTGGATAGTAGGTCATGTAGAGCTTGTCTTTTGGAAAGGCAAACCATTCTGGACTTGTCAAGAGCTCATAGCCCCACTCAATGGCCTCATCACGGAAATAATCACCGATAGAGAAGTTGCCCAGCATTTCAAACATGGTGTGGTGGCGAGCGGTCTTACCAACATTTTCAATGTCGTTGGTACGTATTGATTTTTGAGCGTTAGTAATCCGTGGATTTTCAGGAATGACAGATCCATCGAAATATTTTTTAAGCGTTGCTACACCAGAGTTAATCCACAAAAGAGTTGGATCGTTTACTGGGACAAGGTTTGCGGAAGGCTCAACAGAGTGGCCTTTTGATTTCCAGAAATCCAACCACATTTGACGAATTTGAGCAGAAGATAGATTTTTCATAATTAAGATACCAAGCCCGATTAGAAGGCGACTGAAAAATAGGATACTGACAGGAAATCCTGATTTCCTAGACAGTTTATTTTTTTCCGAACCTTCCGGGCGGGTTCAGTTAGACTGATTAACTGAACCATTCCTTTCGTTTTTTGTTTGTTTAATGATGTTTAGCTTGATGCAGATTCCAGCATCTCCACATAGTCAATGGCGATGACTAGGGAAATAACTAAATCAGCATAGTCGTCGTGGTAAACTTTAACCGAATAATGAGAAGTTAGGTGAAAAAGTTCTTTGGAGATTTCAGCTACCAGCTGACCGTCGGCCGTCCGCAGTCGAAAATCCAAATCCCAGATATTGCCCTCAAGAGCTAGCCCCAGATTTTCCACCGAGTATTTATCTCTAAAGAAAGTCAATTTCTGTTTCAGATAAAAGGAATGCCCGCTGGCCATGTCAATGGTAAATTGAGGTAGCCAGGTCAGAAATTTCTTGGTAATCTGACTGATTTCCTGTCCTTGGCTGTTTACAATAGTGAACCGCTTGGGAATTTCCAGGAAGGAACCCTGAACCTGATAGGCTAGATTGCCCTGACTATCCTGAATATCGAATTTTTCTCCACCAAAGGTGAACCGCTGTTTCACAAGAAATTCTTTCATGATAACCTCCAAAAAAATGACAAGAAACCAAACGAAGGGCGAAAAACCGCGGTACCACCTTCATTCAATGACTTGTCATTCTTCATTCAGAATCTGTATTCACAGGTAAGCCAACCTCGACTTAGGTACTAAGGTACTTAGGTACTAAGGTACTGAGCTCTGGATACAGGTTCTCACTATTCAATTGTGCTAACGAGTAGCAAGATGATTTACTCAGATGGCTCGCAGCGACCGCCAATTTTCTGAACTGAGTGGATAACCATCCATTCTCGATAGATTATTTGTTTTCATCTTTCTTTTCTTCAGAGCTTGATGAAGCATCTGTCGAAGACGAAGCGTCTGTTGAAGATGAATTAACTTCAGATGGAATATACTGAGAAAGAATGTTTTGGAAGGCTGGGTCTTTGACCTTAACGTTAGCTGCTTTCAACTCTTCTGAAACAACAGTCGAAATGAAGGCTGCATCGTTTTGCTTAGCTGTAAGAATGACTTCTTTCAACTTGTCTTTGTATTCTTTCCAATCTTTTGCTTTTTCAGTTTTGCTTTCCAATTTTACAACATAGTAACTTGTTGTATAAGTTGTCGGGTCAACCACAGGGACGATAGACGCGCCAACTTGGCCATTGTCAAGTGCAAAGACTGCTTGTTGAACTTCTTTTGGCACTTCTGTTGAAGTAGAGTCAAACTTGACTTCTCCACCCTTGTCCTTAGCCTTGCTGTCTGCTGAATTATCCTTAGCCAATTGGGCGAAATCAGCACCGTCTTCCTGAGCTTTTGCCAAGATTTCTTTCGCCTTAGCTTCGTCTGTCAATTGGATGACACGCGCAGTTACTTCTGGCGTATAGTTTTCATAGGCAGCCTTATAGTTGTCATCTGTCAACTCTTTTTCTGCTGCTTGTTTAACAGCATATTCAACCAATTTATTGGTACGGATTTGTTGCTTATAGCTCTCTGTATTCAAGCCAGCTGATGCCAGGGCCTGCTGGAATGAATCACCATACTGCTCTGCCATTTTATCAAAAGCCTCAGTGACTTCCTTGTCTGATACCTTGTCTCCGTAATTTTCTTCAAATACTTCTGTAATCAGCATAGACAAGAGAACCTGCTGAGCATTTGGATTGTTTTTTACTTCGTCATAGAATTCCGAAACAGTAATGGTTTGCCCTTTTAAGCTGACAATATCCTTATCAGTTGATGAAGTACAAGCTGCTAGGGTAACTGCTGCTAACAATGTTACCGCACCAGCAATAATTTTTCTTGATTTCATTCGAAAATTAACACTCCTTCTTTCTTTAACCCATCCATTATACCATAAAATCTTATAAAATTCTTAAATATCATCTAGATTCAGCTCAACATTTTCCAAATTTTTACGGAGCATCAGGAGCCCATCACTGAGTGAAACAAGACTGGCTGTCAAATCTGGATTATCCAAGGTCGCATTGAAGAGTTTCTGTAAACCCTTGTAAATGGTCCGCTGACCACGACGCACTTCCATGATGTCCTTAGCCACATCGCCTCCCTGGAAAATATCATCGATGACAATGATACCACCCAGCTTAACCTTCTTCAGAACTTCAGGCAAGAAAACGATATATTTGGACTTGGCAGAATCCATGAAAACAAAGTCATACTGGTCATCGACCAGAGTTGGAAGTAACTCCATGGCCTCCCCTTCCAGCAAGGAAATCTGCTTGCGACTATCATACTTGGCAAAATTTTCTTTGGCTAGACCAATCATTTCCTCGTTGCGATCAATAGTCGTAATCTGAGCATTTGGACTATTTTCAGCCATCAAAAGGGCCGAAAAGCCGATTGCTGTACCAATTTCAAGAATATTCTGCGGTTGCAGGGTCTGCAAGAGCAGGCGGAAAAAGGCTACCGTCTCATGTGGGATGACCGGAATATTTTCCTTCTGAGCAAAGACTTCGAGCTCTTTCAAAAATCCTCTATTCTGCGCCTGACGTGTCCGCATAAAGTCCACAATTTCTTCCTTGACAACAGGCCGGCGCATATTGTGGTTTGCGTTTTCTGAGTATGATTGTACCATGTTTCCAAGTATATCACACGCCCGAAATTCGGTCAAGAATAGCTATTTCACAAGAAAAAGACAGGCTAGAGCCCATCTTTCCATGCTTGTGATATTTTCAGAATGCGTGCTATTTGTTCAGCTGTTCTTTCCAGGTTCACTTCCGCTAAAGCCAGCGACTCCTCTAAGCTCGCTAGTTTAGAGATAATGGGAAATGCGGCGCAGATATTTTCAAAAGGAAAATCAGGCAAATCGTCCGCAAGACTACCACATATCGCAACAACAGGTACTCCCTGCTTGACCCGGCGGGCAACACCAATCGGAGTCTTACCAGAAAGACTCTGTCGATCCAGACGGCCTTCACCAACTATCACCAGATTAGCCTGGCTAGCACGTTGTTCAAAATCCAGCTGATCCAGCACAAAGTCAATACCCGAATGAATTGTAGCGCCGGCAAAGGCACAGAGCCCTGCAGCCATACCGCCGCCCGCACCAGCTCCCTCCTTTTCAATCAAATCAGGATTAACGAGCTGATAAAAATCGTGCATCTCCTGATCAACTTGGGCAAACCTTTCCGGTGCCAATCCTTTTTGAGCTGCAAATATATAGGTCGCCCCATTCTGCCCGCACAAGGGATTGGTCACATCAGTGATTAAATCAATCTGAATGGCAGCACTATCAAATCCTGTATCGGGTTTGGAATAGCTGACCACCTTGCCCAAATTGGCCCCTATCGGCTCCAACTCCTGACCATCCTTATCGAAGAATTGAAATCCCAAGCCAGCCGCCATGCCCATTCCACCATCATGACTAGCGGAACCACCCACTCCAATCATAATTCGCTCCATACCGGCCTCAACCAGATGGACAATGAGCTCCCCCAGTCCTCTGGTCTGAATCTGTAATGGAGCCCGACTTTCTATTGGAATAGAAGCCAGACCCACAAGCTCAGCCATTTCAAACATGGCCAAACTTCCTTTTACCGCATATTGAACCTGAATGTTCTCCCCAAAAGGACCGGTAACCTGGATTGATTGCCTGTTTAATCCCAAACTATGCACCAGGCTATCCAGTGTCCCCTCTCCTCCATCTCCAAGCGGCATCAAATCGTAGGAGGCCTCTGGAAATACCTTTGAAAATCCATTTTTTATAACCCTAGCCACATCTGGAGCGGCCAAGGATTCCTTAAAAGAATCTGGCGCAATCAAAACATGCATCTAGCTGTCCTCCGAGCATCTACTCATTTTCGACTTGGAATTGAATCAAGTAATTCTTCTTATCCAGCTGACCGATAAAGTTATCGCCGACTTTGATAAATGGTAACTTGTCTGTACTGTCTTCCGTCGCCTTGACCTTATAAATCTTGCCTTCCGACTGGATATAGTAGACCGTTGAGCCAGCAATCATCTGACTACCCAAGGCCTCGATTTTACCAGAGACAGTCTCGAGCTCTTCTGCCTCTTGTCCATCTGCTGTGCTTGCCAGACTGGACAAGCTAGAGGCATCTGCCCCGGATACCTGAGAAATCAAGGTCGCCACGTCATTGTTAACTGTCACCTGCTGGTAATCTTCGGCATCGACCAGGGCATAGGATTTTACAAGACCGGCGTCGTCCTTGAGAGAAACAAGGTAGTAGGCGGTGTCGGCTAGCTTGACCAGACTTGGTGCCGTTGCTTGGTAGCCTTTTTCTTGGACTTCTCCTTCAGCCGATTCTTGGGCGGCTGTCTCGGTTGCTGATGCCAGCTTGTAGTTGGTTATATCACGGGTCCGCATGTTGACTAGAATAAAGCCCAAGTTAGATGAATCTGCTGTAGCTGAAGTAATCCCTGTGTAGAGATAGATATCCGAACCGATTGAAATATAGTTGTAGCTGTCAGTCGTATTTTTAACGCCGGTTTGGCTAAAGACCGTATTCCAGAAACCATTTTGATAAGTATAATGGTCATCAACACGGCTGATGACATTTTCGGCAGAGTAGACACGGTCCACCCATTCTGGAATGTCAGCTAAGCTATACCGCTTGCTTTCTCCTGTAACGGCATCTAGTACGATAGCACCTGTTGGGTCATTGGATGACAGACCGAATTTCGGTTGATAGATCGTAGCAATATAGTAGGGGTTGCCCTGGTCGTCAACTTCAAAGGAGGGATTGCCAAAAATCGTGGTCGGATATTGAATTCGCAGATGACGCTTGGTATCATTGAACCAATATTCTGAATCGGAGAAATGCATGGCCTGTGCCAGCTTGGCAAGCTCTGCTTTTCCTGTCGTCTGGTTGACCTTGACATAGTAGCCAATCCCATCTTGGTGGTTGCTCAGCCATTTCCAAAAAGACTTATATTCCAAAGGCGACACGCGAAAAGGTTGCTGGCCAATGGTAATCTGGCGATAATCATCCGAAATACCGAACTGAGAAACCTTGTCTATGGTGCCTAGATAGGTATCTCCAATCTTCTCAGCTGATGCCCGATCCAGGAGAGCCAGTCTAGAAATATCTGTCTCTGGGAAATCCGCCTTGAAATCCGCATCCTGAACTGTGATGACACCAGCATAGTCCTTGGCACGGAAAATGCGAGTATTGAGAGCACCAAGCAGGGTTAAGACAAGGACAATCCCCAGAAGCAGGCGACCAAACCAACGCAGAGAGCTAGGTAGACCGTTGGGCTTGAGCTGATAGGTGTCGACAGAACGATTGCGTCCAGAGATTTTTGTCACCTTCTGGACCATACCGCCTGCGGACGAGAAGACCAGTATCAGCCAGACCAGCCCCAGTGATTGGAGCAAGAAGAACCAAAAACCCAGGCTCCAAATGTTGAGGGCTGGTAGATTGTACCAGTAGTATATAGCCATTTCTAGCACAAGAGCCAGCCAGGCTAATCCAATCAATTGTCTTTTCATAGAAATCTCCTCCATATCAATTCTAGTTATATTATAGCATATTTTCCCACTTGTGAAAGCGAAAACAATATTTTATTTCAGTTTTTCTCAGTCGCATCAATAGGGGAATTTTGGTATAATGGAGCGATAGAAAAAGTGAAAAGGATAGAATATGAAACTCATCTCATGGAACATTGACTCCCTAAACGCGGCCCTGACTGCGGAATCGCCACGCGCCCTACTCTCGCGCGCTGTCATTGACACCTTAGTCGCTGAGGATGCAGACATCATCGCCATTCAGGAGACCAAGCTGTCTGACAAGGGACCGACCAAAAAGCATTTGGAAATTCTAGAAGCCTACTTCCCAGGCTATGCCAATACCTGGCGTTCTTCTGTAGAGCCTGCTCGTAAGGGCTACGCTGGCACCCTCTTCCTCTACAAAAACCACCTGACTCCTACCATTAGCTTCCCAGCAATCGGTGCTCCTACCACTATGGACTCTGAGGGGCGCATCATTACCCTGGAATTTGACGATTTCTACGTGACCCAGGTCTATACGCCAAATGCTGGCGATGGCTTGAAAAGATTGGCTGACCGCCAAATCTGGGACGTTCAGTATGCAGAATACCTAGCGCAGCTTGACAACCAAAAACCTGTCTTAGCAACAGGCGACTACAACGTTGCCCACAAAGAAATCGACCTGGCCAACCCAGCCAGCAACCGCCAGTCACCAGGATTTACCGATGAAGAGCGTGAAGGCTTTACAAACCTGCTTGCCAAAGGCTTCACCGATACCTTCCGTCACCTGCATGGTGACGTCCTCAACGCCTATACCTGGTGGGCGCAACGCAGCCGTACCAGCAAAATCAACAACACAGGCTGGAGAATCGACTACTGGTTGGTTAGCGACCGTATCGCTGACAAGGTGACCAAGTCAGCTATGATTGACTCAGGTGCTCGCCAAGACCACACACCAATTGTGATGGAAATAAGCATTTAATTTTTAGTTCATTAGACAGTTCAAACCCGGCAAATGCTGGGTTTTTAAATGTATCTGATTTGAAAACGATTACTTTTTGTGGTATAATAAATATATAGATATCATTAAAGGAGGAAACATGAACAACAAGAAAATCGAACGAAAATCACTCACTGTATCAGCTATCGTCAACGGCCTTAGCGGAACCGCTGGATTGGCAGTCTATATCATCACTGGCATGAATGCCCTGCTCCTGGATGGCGTATTCTCACTGATTGCTTTCATATCATCTCTAGTCGCATTCTATATTTCAAAAAATAGCCACAAGAAAACAGCAACCTTTCCGCAGGGACTTTACTTTTTAGAACCTCTCTACGCCATTATGAAATCACTGGCGACCCTGCTCTTACTATTGTTTGCTGTCCTCGAAACCAGTGCAACAGCCTTTGCCTATTTTGTCAATGGCATTGGAAATCAGATGACCACAGGGCCTGTTATCCCTTATTCAGTTACGATGTTTTTCGTCTGTATTGCCCTTTATCTCTACAATCTCCACATGAGCGCCAAACTCAACCACATGTCAACGATCATTTTGGCAGAGGCAAAAGGAAATTTGGTCGACGGGCTCATCTCAGGGGCCATTGGCTTGGCAATCCTACTGCTATTCTTTGTCCCAATCAATGGACCGCTTGGATTTCTCCACTACACCGGTGACTTTTTCCTGACTGTGGCCTTGGCCTTGATTTCCTTTAAGGAGCCTTGGAATGGTCTCCTAACTGCTTTCAAGGAACTGGCCAACGGAACAACCCATGTGCCTGAAATCCATGAATCCATCTATCAAATTCTTGGTTCTTATCTTGACGAAGATGCTCAAGATATAGATATTCACATCTTCAAACAAGGTATGAACATCCGGGTAAAAATCAATCTGCACGATGTGGAACACCAGTTAGTGCAACAATTGCTGGCTGAAAAACCACAGATGCTCTATCTCCTGCAAAAACAGCATGAGTACATCTCAGTTGAATATGCTTTATAAGAAAAAATCTCGGCCTAGAAACCGAGATTTTCGTATGGTGTCTTGTAACCAATCTGAAGAATTTTCCCATCCTGAATGAGCAAGGGGCGCTTAATCAACATACCATCATTGGCCAACAAATCCAAGGCCTCATCAACCGTCAAGTCTGCAAACTTGTCTTTCAAACCCAATTCGCGATAGCTGTTGCCCGATGTATTGAAATACTTCTTCAACTCCAATCCAGTCGCATCCATCCACTCTTTCAATTGAGCAGCCTTGGGCGGTGTTGCCTTGATGTCGATAGCTTCAAATTCTAGACCCAGTTTTTTGAGCTCAGCCTTAGCTGCCCGACAGGTTGAACATTTTGGATATTCGTAAAATAAAATCATTTCCTCACCTCAAAATACGGATTTTCATGTTGCAGGAGCCAAATTTTTCTATCCAAGCCCCCAGCATAGCCAGTCAACTTCATGTCACTTGACAGAACACGGTGACAGGGAATGATGATAGACAAGGGATTTCTTCCCACTGCTCCGCCGATTGCCTGACCTGATTGGATGTCCAAGGCCTTGGCAATCTGACCGTAGCTTGTCGTCTGACCTACAGGAATTTCTTGTAAAATTCTCCAGACCTTCATTTGAAAATCCGTCCCTCGTAAATCCAGTGGTAATTGGCTAAAGTCAGGGAATTTTCCAGCAAAATAATTTGCCAACAAGCGTGCTGCATGGTCCAAATGAGGATGAGGAGTGAGAGAAATTTCCTCTGCCACTCCCCTCTCAAAATACTTCTGACAATGAAACCAAGCCCCTACCAAGCCCTGGTCACTCGCAATCAAAGAAATGGGGCCTAGGGGACTAGTGTAGATTTGTTTGTATAGCATTATTTATGTTTAATGACACGAACCTTGATAATAGCATCCAGGTCTTCAAACTTAGCCACCAGGCTGTCAATTTTAGACTTATCTGCCTCGTCTAAATCCAGCAAGGTATAGGCATAGTCACCCTTAGAACGGTTGATGATATTGTCGATGTTAATCCCTAGCTCAGACACAGCTGTCGTGATCGTCGCCACGATATTTGGCACATTTTTGTTGATCAAGGTAATGCGATACGGTGCATCGAGGAATTGCTTAACATTCGGGAAGTTGACAGAGTTGATAATCTCACCCGTCTCCATAAATTGACGAATGGTCTGACCAGCCGCAATGGCACAGTTGAGCTCCGCCTCCTCGGTCGATCCACCAACGTGCGGAAAGACTGTAATGTGCGGTTTGTTGAGGACCTCTTCTGTACCAAAGTCCGTCACATAGTTTTTAACAACACCTGCATCAATCGCCTCAAACAAATCAGCGTTGTTGACCAATTCACCACGGGCAAAATTGACCAAGGTAACCCCTTTTTTCATGAGAGCAAAGCTGTCTGCATTGAAGAGCTCACGAGTCTTGTCAGTCAATGGCACATGAACGGTGATGTAGTCTGACTGGGTAAAGATTTCCTTCAAATCATCCACGCGCTTGACGTGGCTAGAAATGGTCCAGGCTGTCTCAACAGACACATACGGGTCGTAACCAAGGACATTCATACCTAGACGACGAGCATCATTTGCAATACGAGCACCGATAGCACCCAGACCGATGACACCGAGTGTCTTGCCAGAAATCTCTGTCCCAGCAAACTGCTTTTTACCTGCCTCGACCTGATTTGGCACATCGTCGCCAGACAGGGTATTGGTCCAGGTAGTCGCACCGATATAATCACGAGCAGACAGGAGAATAGAGGCGATAACCGCTTCTTTTACCGCATTGGCATTGGCACCTGGGGTATTGAAGACCACAATCCCTTTTTCAGTTGCCACATCAATTGGAATATTGTTTGTACCAGCACCAGCACGGGCAATAGCCTTGAGATTTTCTGGAAAATCAAAGCCATGCAGGTTTTCAGAACGGATGATAAAGGCATCAGGATTGCCTGCCTGATCCCCATCTATCTGGAAACGATTGCCCAGTTCCTTGAGACCAACCTGGTTGATATTATTAAAAGTTCTAACGCTAAATACCATTTTTTTACCAAAAAGGCGGATTAGCTTCCGCCCTACTTTCATTTTTTAATTTGAGTTTAGGAGCCAACGGTCATCTTCATTCACCTCTTGATATAGACTGCGTTCGCTCTTGTGTTTGATTTTTTGATAGGCCAGGCGTTCCCCGTCAATGGGAACCTTGCCACAATAGACATAGCCCAACTTCAGCAAGATATGTTGCATAGCCTTATTTTGCTCGTGGGTATCACAACGGAAATCTGGTCCCTTCTGGCCTTCAATCAAGCCCTGCAAGAAGGTCTGACAAAACTTTTGACCACGAACACTGGCTGACACTGCCACACGATGAAAGGTCGTATAGACTGGATTATTGTGCTGCCATTTGCCGTCATAGATTGCCTCATAGGCCTCTTCCTGACCACGATGAACCGCTGCATAAGCCACAATCTTGCCATCTACCAAGCCCACATAACCCTTACCAGACAAGATATCCTCGATCGCCTCACTCGCGCTTGGATACTCTCCCTGCCATTGGTCAATGCCAGAGGCCGCTAAGTAAGCTCGTGCCTCTTGAAAGATTGCTTCGATGACCTCGACTTCATTGGGATGTGCCAGACGGATTTCCATTAGGCATTCTCCGCAGCAAATTTCTTCATGAAGTCAATCAAGTCTACAACGCCTTGACGTGGGAAGGCATTATACAAGGAAGCACGCATGCCGCCAACGGAACGGTGACCCTTGATGTTCTTAAAGCCAGCTGCCGTTGCTTCTTTGACAAACTTAGTATCCAATTCTTCGCTTGGTGATACAAATGGAATGTTGGCCACTGAGCGCTGTTCCTTGATGCGAACAGGGTTGGTATAGAAAGCAGACTGGTCAATGTAATCGTAGAGCAGACCAGCTTTTTCGCGGTTGATTTTTTCCATTTCATCAACGCCACCGATTTCTTTGACCCATTCAAAGACAAGTTTTGAAATGTAGATAGAGTAAGCTGGCGGTGTATTGTAAAGTGACTCATTGTCTGCTTGGATACGGTAGTCCAGCATGCTTGAAAGTACTGGCTCGTCGTTGAGGAAATCTTCACGGACGATAACCACTGTCACACCTGCAGGGCCTATATTTTTCTGAGCACCTGCATAAATCATGGCAAAATCTTCCACATTATAGCGAGCTGCCAAGATGTTTGACGACATGTCACCAATCACAGGTACACCATTGGTATCTGGAATATCATAAACTGCTGTTCCTTCAATTGTATTGTTGGTAGTCAAATGCACATAGGCTGCATTTGGGTCGATGTCATTTTTGTCAAATGTAGGCAATTCTGCATAGGTAATTTCCTCAGAAGAACCCAGCAAAATTGGCTCAAAGTCAATAGTTTTAGACAGCTTGACAGCCTCAGTATAGGCTTTTTTCCCCCATGAACCACCAGCCAAATAGTAGGCTTTCTTGCCCTTGGCAAAATTGAGCGGAATCATGGTAAATTCAAGGGATGCACCACCCTGCAAGAAAATAACCTTATAGTTATCTGGAATAGCCATCAGCTCGCGCAGGATCGCCTCAGCACCTTTAATAATATCGTCGAAATCCTTGGAGCGATGGGACATCTCCAACACACTCATTCCCGAACCATTGTAATCCAAAAATTCAGCTTGTGCCTTTTCCAGCACTGGTTTTGGCAAGACTGCAGGACCTGCAGAAAAGTTGTAGATTGTCATAAAAACCCTCCAAATTAAGATGAGCCTATTATACCACATGAAAATGAAATTTCACCATTATTTTCCATTTTTAGTGACTAAATATTCGGTTTATCATCAAATTTTTCCGAAAAATTTCATATATTATTCTGAAATAAACTTGTTTTTATACATTTTTCTAAAATTATATTATAAAAAGACCAGCCTAAGTCAGTCCATGATAGAGGTCATATACTTCTTGTTTTTTTAGTTGATAGCGTTTGGCAACTTCTTTAATAGCTTGATTTGGTTTGCGACCTACTGCGATTTCTGCCTCAACTTCCGCTACCAAATCGACCTGGTCTACGGAAGGAATGTCCTCATCACTAGCTCCAGCTACAATAATCAAGCATTCGCCTTTGAGGGGATTATCTGCTAGAAAATCCAATAATTCTGAAATGGTCCCACGTTGGTATTCTTCGTAAAGCTTGGTCAATTCACGAACGACCGTCACCTGACGATCTCCGTAGACAGCGAGCATATTTTCCAAGGTATCAGCCACACGATAGGGAGATTCGTAGAAAATCTGTGTTTCTGGATACTGTAGCTTTTGCTGGAAAAATTCCTTTTGCTGACCTGATTTTCGCGGTAAGAAGCCATAAAAAATATGAGGCTGTGGAGCTATTCCTGATCCAATTAAAGCTGTGATCCCAGCCGAGGCACCAGGCAGGGCAATGACTGGAATATCCTCTGCAATGGCAGCCTTAACCAAATCATGACCCGGGTCTGAAATAGACGGTAGGCCTGCATCCGAAACCTGGGCCAAGGATTGACCTGATTTAAGCAAATTTATCAGCCCAGGAATTTTTTCATGGGCATTATACTCGTGAAAGGAAGTCTGCTTGGTTTCAATTTCGAACTGCTTTAGGAGAAGTCCTGTATTGCGCGTGTCCTCAGCTGCAATCAGATCAACATTTTTCAGCGTGTCAATAGCCCGCAAGGTCATATCTTGCAGGTTACCAATCGGTGTCGGTACCAGGTAAAGACTGCCGTAAGCTGTTTGTCCCTTAAATGATTTTTGTAGTTTCATCTTACTCTCGATTCAATATGACATCACAGAACATACATGGTTCATCATTGTCCCGACGTTGACCGTAGAAGTCATTGCAAATATGGAAACCATCCAAATAAATAGCCTCCAGATTGCCTAGACTTGAATGCGTCGCCCTATTTTCAGTAGCAATCTCTTTCTTCAAACGTTCACGAATCTTGGCATTTTCCAATCGCAAAGCTGTATTCTCATCAATCACAGCCTGGAGATTTTTCTTAATTGATTCTACCTCAGCAAGAGTCTCAAATAAATTCTGCGAGAACCCATCCAAGGCATGAAAAATATCTTTTTTATCCATCTTATACTTTCTATTCTAACTAAGAGTGAGGTATTCTAGACAATTTTGCAGACTAACATTAGACTGCCACATTTTCTTCACCGTCAGCAATGTATCCAGCCTATCACGCGCATCCGCTTTGTCCAGATTCTCCGCCAAAAGGATAGTCAGTAAATCCAGCAATTGCCCCTGCTCCACTTTTTCAGGCACAAGCCCCACCAGGGTTCCTGCCTGTAAATAAGCCAGATTAGGCTGCTCCTGCAGGAGGTCAATGAACTTTCTCGCCTGGACCAAGGCCTCCAAAAAGGACTTGTTTTTAGCTAGCTTTTGAGCTTCATCTTGACTGGAAACCAGCTGAGCCAATAAACTAGCCTGGGTCTTTAGCAAACCAGATTCTTCTAAGCTGCGTTCCAAAAGCGCCAGATTCTTGGGAAATTGGACAATCTGTGTCCGACTTTTGATGGTTGGCAACACTGCTTCCAATTGATTGGTCAACAGAAAAATATAGATTTCTGACTGGGGTTCTTCTATGACCTTCAAGAGCGAATTGGCTGCATTGACGTGCATCTTCTCCGCATCCTTGATAATAAAGACCTGCTTCGATGATTCAAAACCAGATTGAGAAAAATTCTTCACGATTTCGCGGACCGCATCCGTCTTTATGGTATTGCCCTGGGGTGATAATATGGTCACGTCCGAAAATTCCTGGCTCTCAATCAAACGGCAGGTCCGACACATTTCGCAGGGAAGGGAGTCTGTCTTTTCCGTACAGAAAATAGCCTTGGCTAAAAACAGAGCCATTTCAAAATTCCCAAAATCACCAGAAAACAGATAGGCGTGTGCCAGATGGCTCCCTTGTAAAATATGCACGAAATCTTCAATCAGTTTCGGCTGCAAGTTGCTTAAATTCTTATAATTCATTTGCTTTCAATAGTCGCTCTTGGATGATACCGAGCGCGTCCTGGACAACAGCCTCTAGGGGCTGGCTGGCATCAATTTTGACAAACCGCTCTGGTTCTTTTTCTAAAATGGCCAAATAGCCTTGTCGGACCCGTCTGTGCATGTCCGCTTTTTCCATATCCAACCGGTCCACATCGCGTTCAGCATTGCGGGCGATTCTTGCCAGCCCTTCTTCGGCATCTATGTCGAAATAGAGGGTCAAATCGGGCTCGACCCCATCCGTCGCATAGTGATTGAGCCAGTCAATATCGGCAATATCTAGACCACGACCATGTCCCTGATAGGCCACTGAAGAGTCAATAAAGCGGTCAATAATGACCATCTTCCCTTCTTGGAGTGGTGGCAAGACTTTCTCAACCAAATGCTGTCTCCTAGCAGCAATGAACAGCAGGAGTTCCGTTTTATGATCCATGGCTGTATTGGCCGGATCAAGAATGATTTTCCGGATGTCTTCTGCGATGGCAACTCCACCCGGTTCTCTAGTAGTAATCACTTCCAGACCAAGTACCTGTAATTTAGGCAAGAGCTCTTGCAAGACCGTTGTCTTTCCAGCCCCATCTGGTCCCTCAAATGTAATAAAATGACCTTTTTCCATGATTACCACCTTTTTCATTGTTCTCATTATTGTAACAAATTTCAGCAGAAAAAGCACTTACAAATTGACTTGTATTTCAATAATAAATGACGTACAATATTAGTATATATAAACTCACATAGCTGAAAATCTTGTCGTGCCTAAGGAGAGACTATGCTACGTATTCGAAATATTTTGACCATCATGATTGGCAGTGCCTTGTTTGCCTTTTCTTTGAACTATCTGGTCATGCCCAATCACCTATTTGAAGGCGGAGTGACTGGACTGACGCTCATTCTCTACTACTTGTTCAACATCCAGCCCTGGTTGATGAACATTCTCGTTAATATTCCACTATTCGTCATCGGATGGAAATTGCTAGGCAAAAAAGTTCTTTATTTAAGTATTCTGGGAACCTTTAACGTTACGCTTTGGCTGGCAATTTTTGAAAAATTCCCCTTGACTATCAATCTGGAACATGACTTATTTTTGGTCAGCACCTTTAGCGGAATTTTGATGGGAATTGGACTGGGTTTGATTTTTAAAGCTGGGGGAACTACTGGCGGTAGTGATATTATCGCCCGTATCGGTCATAAGTATCTGCCCTATTCAATCGGTCAAATCATTTTAGCTGTCGATATCATCATCCTGACCTTTATCGTCCTTGTTTTTAAAGACTTGAGACTGGTCCTCTATACCCTGATGATGGTAGCCATTGCTACTCGTGTCATTGATTTCATTTCAGATGGTGGCTATGGCAGCAAGGGCCTGATGATTATTTCCCAGAAATCGCAGGAAATTGCTACTGCTATTGATGCGGAGATAGAGCGCGGTGTTACCTTTATCAAGGCCGAAGGATTTTACAGTAAAACACCAGTAAATATGGTTTATTCGGTCATTTATAAGAGCCAACTCCAGGAAACCAAGGAACTGATTCACCGCATCGACCCTCATGCCTTCATCACCATTACCGACGCCCACGAGGTCTTAGGGGAAGGTTTTACACTGGACAAGAATAAACAACCGCTTGAAAAACATTGAACCCTGGCCTCCTATACTCGGTCCATATAAAAAGTCCTTATTGAAACTTGTAAGGACTTTTTCATCTTGTTTTCCAAGCTATTCTACTTCAATATCATAGACTTGATAGGCTCAAATGTCCGACGGTGAATGGGTGTCACACCATGTTTTGCTAGGCCTTGTAAATGCTCTGCAGTACCATAACCAGCATTTTGGGCAAAGCCATAACCCGGAAATTGACGGTCGTAGTCTGCCATCATCTGGTCCCGCGTCACCTTGGCAACAATAGAAGCTGCTGCGATTGACAAACTGTTGGCATCACCCTTGATGATGGAAGTCTGCTGGATGGGAGTGTCTAATGTCATGGCGTCAATCAAAAGGTGCTGCGGTTGCTGGTCCAGCTTTCCCAAGGCCTCCAACATGGCTAATTTAGTCGCCTCGTAGATATTGACTCGGTCGATGATGTGATTATCCATCACACCAATTCCCACAGCTACTGCCTGCTCCATAATCTCCTCATATATGGCCTGATGCTTGGCTTTGGGGATTTTCTTGGAATCGTTGAGGTGACGAATTTTGCAGCCCTTGGGCAAGATAACAGCTGCTGCCACCACGGGACCTGCTAGAGGGCCACGCCCGACCTCGTCAATCCCAGCCACAAATTCAAGCCCAATCTCATACAGAACCTTCTCGTAGACCAGCATTGTCTCCAAGCGTTCATCTTCTTGGATTTCTTTAAGAATGGCAGAGCGACGCTGCTTGATAGCAGTCTGGACACCCGCTCGCTCATCCGCCTCAAATTCTGCCCAGCGAGGATCCGTCAAATCGGTAAATTGAGCCAACTGCGCCTTGATGTCTTTAATCGTTGCCATCGAAATCACTCACCTTGTCCAATGTGTAGACGCCCAACTTGCCATCACGCACTTCCTTGACAAAGAGATTGTAGAAGCGGTCATAGTCGTCGCGGAAACCGAGTTTGCGGGTCCAGTCTATGATGAGGTCAGCCGTTTCCTGCTCCAAATCCATGCCCTTGAAACGCTCCTGCAGGCGATCAGGATAATTGGCTTTGAAGTAATCTAATCCGAAAATCGTAACTTCGTCCATGGGCAAGAGCTGGTCTTTGATAGCCCCTGTCAATGCCAACTTGAGCCCGACTTCTTGGTCCTCAAATTTCGGCCAGAGAATACCTGGCGTATCGAGAATTTCCAAATCCTTATTAGACTTGAGCCACTGCTGTCCCTTGGTGACGCCGGGCTTGTTTCCTACGACAGCGATTTTCTTGCCTGCCAGACGGTTCATGAGCGTTGACTTGCCTGCATTTGGAATACCGATAATCATGGTCCGTAGGGTTTCGTTTTGAATACCACGTTCGCGGAGACGCTCTAGCTTATCCTTCATTAGGCTTTTTGCTGCGTCGGTCACTTTTTTGACTGTGGACTGCTCTTTTGAATTGATGGCCAAGGTTTTCATCCCTTGACTTTCATAGTAGCTCTGCCATTCTTTAGTACGGGCAGGATCCGCCAAATCAACCTTATTTAAAATCATGAGTTTGGGTTTGTCGCCGACAATTTTAGTCAGCATGGGGTTCCGACTGGATAGGGGCAGACGGGCATCGACCAAAATGGTCACGAAGTCCACGTGCTTAATATTTTCCTGAACCTGACGGCGCGCCTTGGACATGTGCCCCGGAAACCATTGAATAATTGCCATGGGATTAAAACTCCTTTACTTTGGGCTTTTGTGAGCCTAACTTGATATTATTTATAAGAAATGGGCAGTTATTGGGCAAAATCAAGCTTTTTAAAATAGATAGCTAACTCATCTATTCTACCATTTTTTTTTATTTTCGTCTTCATTGTTTTATTTTCTTTTTGTCCTTATATCTCAGAAATTCTTCAAATCGGTCAATTTGAACAAAAAATGTTTTATGTGATGGATTAATAACTGCATCTCGAAATTTTTTACTCTTCTTCATTTCACGTAGCCATCTGTCCAAAGTGTGTATAGACAACCCAGACCAAATTTTTAAAATGGTTTTCTTATTACCCCAGCCACTTTCGATACCAAAATTCATATCCGATACTTACTATTTTTTGAATTCATAAATTGATCCACTTTCTTAACTCAAAAATAGTATGCCACAATTGCAGTGAAATTTAGACAAAAAATAACAGTAAGTCTTTTTCTGATGAAAAAAAGTTCGCACATTGTCAAGTCAAGTGCAACAAGTTCATTGATAACTAGAGATCCAGAGGTTAAGCTGTCTGGGCTAGCCC
>NZ_JBIMJP010000018.1:0-36599 GCF_043674155.1 Streptococcus sp. A23
AGCTCCTAGTAAAGCTTAACAAATGGATAACTTCAAAATCACCTTTTTGGTCTCACATCATTGACAAAGGTACATTCGTACAATTTTTTTGTTTATTTCTTTTTCATCTTAAGGACGGCAAATTTCAATTCCGAGTTAGCCACCTATAAGAAATTCTCTCGGTGACTTGTAGCCCAAACATTTTTTGGGATAGTTATTGATCCAATTTTCGATAAAAGCGACTTCTTTCGGGGTCGTTTTTGTGGTTCCTTTCGGCAACCACCGTCGGATAGGCCTACGACTACCTTTTTGGACTTTGGTGTTCTTTGCCACCTTATCCGCTATATACGCCTTTGTATCACGTTTCTGTTCGTAGTGCCACGATGTCGCTATCCCTTCCTCTGATGGTCTTGGTTTCTAGCGTCAGACTTAAAACGGTCTCTCCTCAGACCGTTTTAATCCACTACCTCACGATAGTCAGGCTTGGGAGTCGCTAGCGGGTTCACCGGTAGCGACTCCCCACAGAGGACTTCCACCTCAGATGTACGACGTGCCCGTCGTACAAAGAAAAGTTGAAGACACTCCATCTTCAACTTTTTTCCTTTATCTTGGGCTAATCCCCAGTGTAATGCGTCCCAAACGGCTGATACGGGTCATTTTCCAGGCCGGCGACCATACGATTTCCACCTGGGCATCTTCGATTCCGTCAATGGTTTTTAGAGCCGCAATCAATTCATCCGGCATGGTATCTGCACAGGAGCAACCTGCATCCGTGAAGGTCATGATGACCTTGCATAGACCAGCCTCATCCACAGTGATTTCATAGACCAAACCAAGATTGTAGATATCCAATTCAATTTCTGGATCATAAATGGTTTCCAAAACAGCAATTAGCTGCTCAGACAGCACCTCGGCTCTCTCGTTGAGTTTAATATCCTCTCTCACAAGTCTTCCCCCATTGTTTAGATAATATAATTGTTATTCTACCACAATTTGAAGAAATCTACACCTCTTGGCTAGTTTACAAGGTCCGAATGGTGCCAGATGCACCCTTACCAATTGAAAAGACATACTTATGTCCCTGGGTTAAACTATGGTAAAAGCCTTTCCCCTCATACAATTGAAAGACCTGCATGTCATTGCTATCCTCATCCTTGTAAATATGCTGGTAATAAGGATTGTCCGCAAAAATGGTCTTCAAATAATCATTTTCCACCGGACGAACCAAGCCTTCAATCCGCACGACCTGAAGCAGATAACCATCTTCTGACATGGCTGTCAAAGCGATACGCGGATTCCCCATTAATTGCTTATAAAAATGAGTTTCGGGACTGGTCATGAAGAAAATCCCATCCTCAGTGGCCGCTGTGATATGAATGTGACGGGCATGCGGATTTCCATCTTGATCCAAGCTCGCAAAAACCCCCAACTTCATCTCTTCCAACAATTGCATGACTTCTTTTAGTTCCATGATGACACCTCTTGAAAACGGATTCTATACCTTGATTATAGCAAAAAAACAGATTTATTGTTAAGCCTAACTTAGTGATCCTATCGAGATTTTTAGAGCTTTCAACCACTTAAAAAGGGAGTGAGCTCAACTCGACAAAGCTAAGAATAGTTCGTCAACAAGTCTTTATTTCTTGTTATTGATTTAAAACGGTCTATCCCCAGACCGTTTTAGCCCACCCCGCACAGCTCCAACAGTCGGAGTAGTGACTGTTGGAGGCTGGAGATAAGGCGAACATTGTTCGCATCAGAAAGGTTTATGAAACCTTTGGAGGTTGGAAATTGAACGAACGGAGTTCGTATCATTCGTTAGGATAGGTTTGGAGCATTAAACGCGAAGTGCTGAGGATTGTTTCACAATCCCAATTTCCCACCTTTCACAGTTCCCCAAACTGTGAAAGCCAATCACCCCTGCGCTAAGATGTTAACACGAACTAAAGAAAGCGAGCCTAGGATTGAACCCAGGCTCTTAGTAATTCACGATTATTTCACTTCTACTTTTTCTGTCCAAGGACGGGCTGTTGTAGCTAGAACTCCATTGAGTTCTTCCACGTTACGACGACCTTGGTCTGCCAACCATGCCTTAGCAGCCTCTTCACCTTCTTTGGCAAAGATTGCCACAGCATCTTTCCAAGTTGCACGTCCGCAGAGAACACCGTTGAAGTCTGAACCTGCCTCTTTGGCAAAAACAAGCGTTTCTTGGAAGAGTTTTGCAGATACACCCGCACTGAGGTAGATATATGGCAAATGCGTGCTTTCAGACTGCTCTTTGAAGTAGGCTTTTGCTTCTTCTGCAGTGTAGACTGGCTCTTCTGTTGTGTAGCCTTCCACAAAGTTCATGTTGACAGGTACTTCCACCTTGAGAACGTCAGCGTTATAGCGCGCCTTGCTGAATTCACGCATAGCGCCATTGACCTTGTGTGGTTTGAGGGCAGCATATTCGCGAGAAGTCACGTCCATATCGCTGGCATCGTAAGTCAAGATTTCCACGAAGTAAGGAATATCTTCTGCCAAACACTCGCTACCGATGCGTTCAACCCAAGCATGTTTGATGTCGTTGATTTCTGGCTTGTCATCCACATCATAGTAGAGCAAGATTTTCACGGCATCTGCGCCCAATTCCTTGATCCGTTTTGCTGACCAGTTTGGCAATAAATCTGGCAAACGACCCGGAGTTGAGGCATCATAACCTGTTTTTTCATAGGCAGCGATAAAGCCACAGTCCGCATGGCGCAATTCTGACGCAGGTACACCATATTCTGCATCCAAAAGGATAGAGCTGGCATAAGGTGTCAGGTCACTTGAAATCACTTTTTTGAAATCAATCAAAATATCGTCGCCGAATTCACCACCACCAGCAGCTGCCGCCAAAAGGCGTTTCAAAGCACCGCGTTGGTCAATAGCAAGAGCCGCAATGACTTGATCACTGTTTGACAAACGTGTCATGTGATCAAACTTAGCTTGCGAAAGTTGTAGTTTTGTCATTAGAATCCTCCTTAGGAAAATGAGATAAACAAAGTTAAGTAGGCTAGCCTAGTGCCTAACAAGTTAATAACAAAGCAATAAAAGATAAACGAAATGACGAAATTTAGCCGAAGCGCTTCACACCGTCCAGATAGGTCGCTTTGAGCTGACCTTGATCATCCACGACAATGAAATCTGCTGCGCGACCTGGAGCGATTTGACCGCAGACATGGTCAATGTTAACAGACCGTGCTGGTGCAAGAGAGGCCATTCTCAAGGCATCAGGCAGGCTGACCAAGTCCCACTCGACCACATTTTGCACCGCTTGGATAAGCTCCAAGATAGAACCAGCCAAGCTACCGCTGTCTTTGAGGCGAGCTGTGCCGTCTTTGACCACGACTTCAAATTCACCCAGACGAGACTCGCCCTCGCCCATACCACCAGCCCGCATACAGTCCGTAATCAAGACCGTTTCCTGCGCTCCTCTGGCTTTGACAACAATTTCAGCTGCTGCAGGGTGGACATGATGGCCGTCACAGATCATTTCTGCGTAGACATCTTTGAGACTAAGCGCAGCGCCCACCATACCCGGTTCACGATGGTGAAGACCGCTCATACCGTTGTAGACATGGACAAAGATATTGGCACCTGAATCAACCGCTGCCTGCGCTTGTGCAAAAGTCGCATCCGAATGCGCTAGCGCTGTATGGATTTGCTTGCTATTGGCAAATTCGATAAATTCCTTAACGCCCTCGCGCTCTGGAGCAATGGCAATCTTATTGACCAAGCCATTGGAAAGGCTGTGCCACTTGTCCAATTTCTCTATCGAAGGGTCACTCATGTATTTTGGATTTTGGGCACCCTTGTATTTTTCAGTGAAAAATGGTCCTTCGAGGAAGATTCCTTGAATTTTCGCACCGGTCTCCTCACCAGCATGTTTCCCAATGGTTTCACATACTGCATCCAGATTTTCTGTGGAATCTGTCAGGGTTGTTGGAAGCCAAGAGGTCACACCGCAAGCTAACAGACCTTCTGAAATAGTCTTAATCCCCTCAAAGTCATTGTCCATGACATCGTGAGAAGCGTAGCCGTGAATATGCGTATCGACCAATCCCGGTGCAAGGTGATAAGCTGAATGGTCAATGATTTGACCGCCCGTCGGCTCTTCTGTCAAGATTTGACCGAACTGACCGTTTTCTGTAATTTCTAAGTAAGCGTTTTCTATCTCTTGTTCAGCAAGAATAATTGATTTTGCTTTAATATAGGTTGGCATGCTATTCCTCCTATTAAACTGGTTATATCCACTTGTTATTATATTGTATAATGCTTCACTTGTCAAGTAGAAACCGAAAAATCGGTCATTCTTTCCCAAATTTTACAACAAGCAAAAAGAGCTGAGAATATTCCCAGCCCATCTAACTATTCTATATATTGTCGATAAATGCGTGAAGACAGCAGACAAACCACCTCATAATTGATAGTCCCCACATAATCTGCCCAGTCTTGGACGGTGATTTCTCGGTCCCCATCCTGACCAATCAAGGTTACCTTGGTCCCCAGGGGATAAGGTTTTGGTAGACGAATGGTAATCTGATCCATGGAGACACGACCAACAATCGGACAAGGCTCCCCATCAACAAGAACTGAGAATCCCTGCATAGCCCGCAACAGGCCATCTGCATAGCCAATTGGCACCGTCCCGATATACTCGTCCCCCTGGCTCTCGTAGGTCATACCATAACCTATCTTTTGGCCCGCATCCAAGAGCTTCGTCTGTACCAATTGGGACTCCAAGCTCAGGGCCGGCAGAAGAGCATAGGGCAGTTCTAACTCCCGACCGCTTGGGTTGAGGCCATAGAGAGCATCCCCCAGGCGAATCATATTGAAAACAGCATCTGGATGCCAGATACTGGCCGCAGAATTACTAGCATGAATCAAATCCGGCAGGCTTGTCAATTGGTCCAGAATGCTCCGGAAATTTTGCAACTGTTCCTGATAATAGCAATCGTCCGCCTGGTCTGCAGCCGCAAAATGAGTAAAGATACCCTCAAAATCTACATCAGCAGCTGCCAATTCTTCAATCAGTTCAGTGATTTCCTCAACATTCCGAAAACCCAGACGCCCCATACCTGTATCCACCTTGATATGGACAGACAGGCCGTCCAGTTCCAATCCTGCCTCCTGCACCAAGTGCCACCAATCCAGACTAGACACTGTCAGACTAATATTTGTCTGGCGGGCCAGAGGAATGCAGTCGATTGGGACCACACCAAGAATCAAAATTGGATGTTCCAGACCGGCCTGGCGGAGCTCCAAGGCCTCGTCCATATTGGAAACACAGAAGCCATCTGCCTTGGATGACAATTCACGCGCCACTTCCACAGCCCCATGGCCATAGGCACCGGCCTTAACAACCGCAAACTTCTTCGTTCGAGCTGGCAGATTCTCTGTCAGCCTATCAAAGTTGTGACCAATATTGCCCACCTTCACCTTAGCTACTGTGGGCCGATGTATGCTAGCTTTCATCCTCTTCCTCCAAAATGACACTGGCCTGGACAAAATTCCCTGAATGACTGATACTCAGCCAAACTTTACAGGCTACAGGCGATTTTGTGACCACTGGACGCCCCTTCTCATCCGGCAAAATCTCCAAATCCTGAAAACCGATTTTTCCAATCCCCGTTCCCATGGCCTTGACAAAGGCTTCTTTTGCCGCCCAACGACCAGCCAAAAATTCAACTTGTCTGCGCCCAGACAGGCTCGAAAACCATTCTCTCTCTGATTCAGTCAGCACCTTTTCTACAAAACGGGGCTTGCCCTCCATTGCCGCTGCAATCGCTGCGATTTCCTGTAAATCTATACCGTGACCAATAATCATTTTCACCTAAAAAATAGAGCGGGGAGGCTACTCATTCCTGCCCCACCACGCTCCTGTTCTGTTTATTCTTTATCTATTCGAAAAGCTGTCACTGTCTTCCGTGACAGTTTTTAAATTTCTTCCCTGAAGCACATGGACATGGTGCATTGCGATCGACACCCTCAAAGGCCTCTTTCGGAACTGCACGAGTCGGTGGGATGATATTCTTAACTGCTGTTGTATGCGCCTCATGCGCTGCACGTTCACGTTCAATATTGTCGTGAATCTGAGCCTTCATCATCAAACGCGTCACATCAAACTCAATCGAACCAATCATGTCATTGAACATGGTAAAGGCTTCTGACTGGTACTCGACAATCGGATTGTTCTGAGCATAACCACGCAGACTAACTGCATTTCGCAATTGATCCAGAGCATCGATATGATCTGTCCATTTATTATCCACTACACGCAAAATCAAGACTTTTTGGAACTCGCGAATACGGTCCTCATCTTTTAATTTGGCAATCTGTGAATCATAAACCGCAATGGCTCTGTCATACAATTCATCTGCAATTTCCCCATAGCTGAGGTCTTCCAAATCAGATAGGTGCAAACTCTCCTCGTCAACCAAATTAGCATGAGCAAATTTGAGAATTGAATCCAAGGCCTCTTCACGACTGAAGCTCTTATGGGCGTCAATCAGGCGCTCAATTGTCCGCTGAATCATAGAGCGAATTTCAGGTCCCAAATCGCGTTCAGCAGTAATCACATCATGGCGTTGGCCGTAGATAATCTCGCGCTGTTCACGCATAACATCATCATACTGAAGGACCTGTTTACGAGAATCGTAGTTGTTTCCTTCGACACGCTTCTGCGCCGCCTCAACCTGACGGGTCAACATGCCAGACTTGATGACAGACTCTTCTTCAGACAAGTTCATCCGCTCCATGAAGGCCTTGATTCGCTCTGAACCAAAGCGTTTCATCAAATCATCTTCCAAGGATAGGTAGAATTGTGATTCACCTGGATCCCCTTGACGACCGGAACGTCCGCGGAGCTGATTATCGATACGGCGGCTCTCATGGCGCTCCGTACCGATAACGCAAAGACCGCCAAGTTCACGCACACCAGGACCCAACTTGATATCCGTACCACGACCGGCCATGTTGGTGGCAATAGTAACAGCACCACGCTGACCAGCGTTCATGATAATTTGAGCTTCACGGTAGTGGTTCTTAGCATTAAGAACCTCGTGCGGAACCCCTGCAGCCACCAATTTTTGAGAAATCAAGTCCGAGGTCTCAACCGCAACAGTACCGACAAGAACTGGTTGACCTTTTTTGTAACGTTCTTTGACATCACGCACTACAGCATTAAACTTGTATTCCAAGTTTGGATAGAGTAAGTCTTCATGGTCGATACGTTGAATTGGACGGTTGGTTGGAATAGGAATGATGCGAATATTGTAAATTTCTCGGAATTCTTCCTCTTCTGTCTTACCAGTACCCGTCATACCAGACAATTTCTTATACATACGGAAGAGGTTCTGATAGGTGATAGAGGCAGACGTCTTGGATTCATTCTGGACAGGTACACCTTCTTTTGCTTCAATAGCCTGGTGCAGACCGTCAGAATAGCGACGTCCTTCCATGGTCCGACCTGTAAATGGATCGATGATCATGACTTCCTGCTCTTCATTGACCAGATAGTCAACATCGTAGGTCATGATATAGTTGGCACGGAGGGCATTGTCCAAGAAGTGGGTAATAGCCACGTTCTCAATATCATAGAGGTTGTCCAGCTTGAAGAATTTCTCAGCCTTGTCAATCCCTGAATCCGCCAAACCAATAGTTTTAGACGGTACATCGATGATATAGTCGTCGCGATCCAAAGATTTGACCAACTTATCCGCCAAGAAATAGAGCTGGTTGGTTTCTGAGCCTTGAGGACCTGAAACGATCAAAGGTGTACGGGCCTCGTCAATCAGGATTGAGTCAACTTCATCGACCAAGGCATAGTTGAGCGGGCGCTGTACCATATCTTCTGCACGCACCACCATATTATCACGAAGGTAGTCGAAACCAATCTCCGAGTTGGTGGAGTAAGTGATATCGCAGTTATAGGCTTCACGCTTTTCAAAAGGTGATTTGGCTGCCAAGTTGATCCCAACCGACAGACCCAACCATGAATAAAGCTCACCCATCTCAGTCGCATCACGAGTAGAAAGGTACTCATTGACCGTTACTACATGTACCCCTTCACCTGTCAGGGCGTTGAGGTAAACCGGCATGGTCGCCGTCAAGGTCTTCCCTTCACCAGTACGCATCTCTGGAACGTCACCATTGTGGAGAACGATACCACCCATGACCTGAACCTTATAAGGATAGAGACCCAGGACACGACGCGCACCCTCACGAACAACGGCAAAGGCTTCATAGAGGAGTTCATCCAAGGTTTCACCTTTGGCAAGGCGGTCCCTAAACTCCTGCGTCTTGGCCTGCAACTGCTCATCCGTCAAGGCTTCCATGGCATCTGCATAAGAGAAAACCTTGTCCGCCATTTTTTCTAATTTTCTTTGCTCACCCTTATCATTTTCAATAATGGAGCGGAGCATATTTCTAACCATTCTGTACTTCCTACTTAACTTGATTTTGCTTGCCTGACCTGTCACAAGGATACCCTCCCGTCTTTGGGTAAGCTACATCCATCAATAGCTGACAACCATTTGACAAGAACCTAAAAATTCCAGGCCAGATGACATAGTTCAATAATATATTCTAGCACAAGATTTGGTTTTTTTCAAGGTTGGAACAACTCTCAAACACGCTTTTCACAAAGAAAACAGCCCCTTAGCAGGACTGCCTTCCAGATTCTATGGATGACTAACTATCATTTCCAATTGCCCTGAAAATTCCCATTCCAGCACATTGCTTGGCAAAATAAAGTGGCTTCCTTTTTCAATCTCGTAGACTTGACCATCAACCTGCAATTCGCCTACACCATCAAGGACGCTGACTAGATAGTAGGGAGCTTGTTTTTTGAAAATGACCGCACCCTCGATTTCCCACTTGTAAACCGTGAAAAATTCATTGCTGACATAAGTTGTGGCCCTCAACGCCCCAGCTTCAATAGTATCGGGGTGGCTGTTTGCTGGCTCACCAATGGTCAGGACATCAATAGACTGCTGGATATGGAGGTCACGGAGGTTGCCAATATCATCCTTGCGGTCAAAATCATAGACCCGATAGGTCGTGTCGCTGGACTGCTGGGTTTCCAAAATCATAATGCCCTTGCCGATAGCGTGCATGGTCCCGCTTGGAACGAAGAAAAAGTCTCCTGCCTTCACCGGCACCCGAGTCAACAAGTCTTCCCAATTGCCAGCTTGGATTTGAGCTGCTAAGTCTTCCTTAGACTGGGCATGGTGTCCATAGATAATTTCCGCCCCTTCATCCGCCGCAATCACATACCAGCACTCAGTCTTTCCCAATTCGCCCTCATGCTCTAAGGCATAGCTATCGTCCGGATGAACCTGAACAGACAACCAATCATTGGCATCCAGAATTTTGGTCAAAAGCGGAAAAACTGGACTGTCACTGTCGCCAAATAAATCACGACGCTCAGCATATAACTTGTCCAAGGGAGTACCCTTGTAATCGCCATTGGCTACGACGGAAACGCCGTTGGGATGAGCCGAAATGGCCCAAAATTCACCGGTCGTCTGGCTGGGAATTTCATAACCGAATTCGGTCTCTAAACGATTCCCACCCCAGATTTTTTCCTGCATGACGGAGTTTAAAAATAATGGTTGTGCCATAATAGTCTCCTTCTCAATTCTTCTAGCCCAATCTTATCAAATTTCCCGATAAATGCCAATGAAGAGCCACAGAAAAGCCTGGCAGAGCCAAGCTTCTCTCTTATGTCAGACTTATTTTTCAGCTACTTTTTTGGCTAAAGCAAAGTTTCCGAGTGTCGCAGAACCATTTTCCGCAACAGCAGGTGTCACGATGTAGTCCTTGACATCTGGCGTTGGCAGATAGTCATTCATGAGGCCTGTAAATTTCTCACGGACACGGTTAAGCATGTGCTCCTGCGCCATCACACCACCACCGAAAACGATGACTTGCGGACGATACAAAAGTGTTGCCTGCACTGCGGCCTGGGCAATATAGTAAGCCTGTACATCCCAGACATCAGAGTTGAGCTCAATCAACTCACCGCGGATGCCTGTACGACCTTCCAAGGAAGGACCAGCAGCCAGACCTTCCAAACAGCCATTGTGGAAAGGACAAACGCCGTTGAATTCATTTTTTACATCGTAAGGGTGGAGTGCAACGTAAGTATGGCCTGCTTCGGTATGGCCGAGACCACCGACAAACTCACCATTTTGAATAGCCCCAGCACCGATACCTGTACCAATCGTATAATAAACCAGGCTCTTCACACCCTTGCGCACCAAGGTCTCACCAAAAGCAGAAGAGTTTACATCTGTCGTAAAGTAGAAAGGAATGTTAAATTCTTTTGCAATCAAGCCCAGCAAGTCAATATTTGACCAATGAGGTTTTGGTGTTGAAGTGATATAGCCATAGGTTTGTGAGTTTTGGTCAATATCAATCGGACCAAACGAACCAATAGCAATCCCAGCCAAACGATCTTCGTAGCGTTTGAAAAATTCTACCGTACGCTCAATGGTTTCATAGGGCGTTGTGGTTGGAAATTGCGTTTTTTCAATGATTTGGAAATCTTCATCACCAACCGCACAAACAAACTTTGTACCACCAGCTTCCAAGCTTCCGTATAATTTTGTCATGAATTTTCTCCCTTTTTGTTTTTTAATTATACCATAGATAGAAATAGAAGAAAAAGGCTTGCCGCCTTTTTCTGTGCTTATTTTACGGATTATTTAACAACTTTCAAGAAGTCTGCACCATGAGTGATTGTCCCCTCAGCAAGTGGAGCTACTTCTGTGAAGTCTGCAGTGTTTGTCACGATGATCATGGTTGTATCATCAAGACCTGCTTCAGCGATTTTCGCTGCGTCAAATTTAGCAAGTGGTGTACCAGCTTTTACCTTGTCACCAGCAGCAACCAATTTCTCAAAACCGTTACCGTTCATAGAAACTGTATCGATACCGATGTGAATCAAGATTTCAGCACCAGTTGCTGTTTTCAAACCGTAGGCATGACCTGTTTCAAAAGCAATTGTTACTTCTGCATCTGCTGGTGCATAGACAACACCTTCAGTTGGCTTAACTGCCAAACCTTTACCCATAGCACCTGATGAGAATACTGGGTCGTTCACATTTTCAAGAGCTACAACCTCACCTGACAATGGAGAAACAAGAGTTTCTTCAGCAAGGTCCGCTGCTGGAGCAACTGCACCTGTTGATGCTTCGTTTTTCAAAGTAGAAGTCTCAACAGCTTGTGCTGGAGTCTCATCCTCGAATCCGAAGAGGTAAGTCAAAGCGAAACCTGCTGCAAATGAGATTGCTACCATGAGCAAGTATTGTGGCAATTGACCGTTTACATAAAGAAGAGTACCTGGAATGATTGTAATTCCTGAACCATTACCTGCAAGACCAAGAAGGGCTGCTACTGCACCACCAAGGGCACCAGCTGCCAATGACAAGAAGAATGGTTTGCGGAAACGCAAGTTGACACCGAAGATTGCTGGCTCGGTAATACCAAGGAAGGCAGAAAGAGCTGCTGGGAAAGCAAGAGCTTTCAATTTAGGATTCTTTGTTTTCACACCAACCGCTACTGTTGCAGCACCTTGTGCTGTCATAGCTGCTGTGATGATTGCGTTAAAGGCGTTAGATGCTACACCAGTTGCTGCTTTTGATTCCGCAAGCAATTGGATTTCAAGCATGTTGAAGATATGGTGTACACCAGATACTACGATAACTTGGTGAATACCACCGATAAGGAGACCGCCCAAACCAAACGGTAGTGTGATCAGTGCTTTTGTAGCAATCAAAATGTAGTTTTCAACCACGTGGAAAACTGGACCAATCACAAAGAGACCAAGAACTGACATAACAAGCAGTGTCACAAATGGTGTTACCAAGAGGTCAAGTACTTCTGGAACAACCTTGCGGACTGCTTTTTCGAATTGAGCACCAATCAAACCGATGATGAAGGCTGGCAAAACGGAACCTTGCAAACCAACAACTGGAATGAAGCCAAAGAAGATTTGTGGAGTTACATCACCACCCGAAGCAACTGCCCAAGCGTTTGGTAATGAGCCCGAAATCAACATCATACCAAGTACAAGACCGATTGTTTGGTTACCACCGAATACACGGAAGGTTGACCATACCACCAAAGCTGGCAAGATGATGAAGGCTGTATCTGTTAAGATTTGAGTATAAGTGATGAAGTCAGCGTTCCATTCTGTGACACCAAGAGCTCCCATGATTGCTTCTTGTGTCAAAAGACCACGAAGACCCATGAAAAGACCAGTTGCTACGATAGCAGGAATGATTGGAACGAATACGTCACCGAAAGTACGGATAGCACGTTGGAAAGCATTACCTTGTTTGGCAGCTTCTGCCTTCTGCTCACCAGTAGTCGCTGTTGGCAAGCCAAGTGCTACGACTTCATCGTAGATTTTATTTACAGTACCAGTACCAAAGATGATTTGGTATTGACCTGAGTTAAAGAAGGCACCTTGAACTTTTTCAATGTTCTCAGCCTTATCCTTATCAATTTTTCCTTCGTCAACGACCATAACACGGAGGCGTGTCGCACAGTGAGCTACGCTACGTACGTTTTCACGTCCACCGAGGGCTTCGATGACTTCTTTTGCAATTTGTGTGTTATTCATCTTGCAAAATCTCCTTATTTTTTTATTTTTTTGAAAGTGTTTTCAAACCTTTCAGTGTTTTTATTATATCACTTTTGAGAAATATGTCAAACGTTTGTCATATTTTTTTATAAATTCATCCAAAATAACGGTAAAAACTTGATTTTTAAGCAGGAAACGTTTACTATATAGGATGAAATAGTATAGATTTTTGGAGAAAATATGGCCTTTACAACTGAAGAGCGTTACAGAGCCTATGCTGACTGGACGCCAGAATACATTGAAAAAATTAAACAAAATACTGCAAGCTCACCTTGGAGAACTAACTTCCACATCGAAACACCTCACGGTTTGCTCAATGACCCTAATGGTTTTTCTTACTTTAATGGAAAATGGACCCTCTTCTACCAGTATTTCCCATTTGGTGCGGCCCACGGTCTCAAATCTTGGGTCCATACTGAATCAACCGATCTGGTTCATTTTGAAGAAACAGGTACTGTTCTTTATCCAGATACTCCTCTGGACAGCCACGGAGCTTATTCTGGATCTGCCATGCAGTTTGATGACAAACTCTTCCTCTTTTACACAGGAAATGTCCGCGATGAAAATTGGCAACGCCACACCTATCAGATTGGCGCCCTCATGGACAAGGATGGCAAGGTCGAGAAGATTGACAAGGTCTTGATTGAGCAGCCAGAGGACACGACAGACCATTTCCGTGACCCTCAGATTTTCAACTACAAGGGACAATATTACGCCATCGTCGGTGGACAAAATCTGGATTTGAAGGGGATTGTTAAGCTCTACAAGGCTGAAAACAACGACTACCTCAATTGGACCTATGTGGCGGATTTGGATTTTGAAAATGACCTGACGGCCTACATGATGGAATGTCCAAACATTGCCTTCGTCGGTGACCAGCCCGTCCTGCTCTACTGCCCACAGGGTCTGGACAAGTCTGTTCTGGACTACGGCAACATCTATCCAAATATGTACAAGATTGGCCAGGCATTTGACCCTGAAACAGGAAAAATTGTAGAACCGAGTGAGTTAATCAACCTTGACTACGGTTTTGAGTGCTATGCAACACAGGCATTTAACGCACCAGAAGGTCGCACCTTGTCTGTCAGCTGGTTGGCCCTGCCAGATGTGGAATATCCTACGGATGCTTATGATTACCAGGGCTGCTTGTCCCTGGTCAAGGAATTGACTATCAAGGACGGCAAGCTCTACCAGTACCCTGTTGAAGCCATCACAAGCCTCCGCCAAGAAGCTCTGCCATTTTTAGCTAAAAAAGAAACCAACAATGTCTACGAATTGGAGCTGGACTTTGCTGCCAATGGTAAGCATGAAATCGTCCTCTTTGCCAATGCAGACCAAAAAGGCTTGGTGCTGACAGTTGATACAGAAAAGGGACATATTAGCTTGGACCGCGAACATTGTGGTCAGCCCTTTGCCCTTGAATATGGAACAAGCAGAACTTGTGACATTGGGTCTGGAGCTTTGACTGCCAATATTTTCATAGACAAGTCTGTCTTTGAAATTTTCATCAATAAAGGAGAAAAAGTATTTTCTGGTCGCGTCTTCCCTGATGCTGATCAAAATGGCATTGCCATTACCAGTGGCAATCCAACCGGAACTTACTACCATTTAGATTATGGTCGCAAAACTAACTGATGTTGCTGCCCTAGCCGGCGTCAGTCCCACAACCGTGTCCCGCGTCATCAATAAAAAAGGCTACTTGTCAGAAAAAACTGTCAAAAAAGTCCAGGATGCCATGCGGGAATTGGGCTACAAGCCCAACAATTTGGCGAGGAGCTTGCAGGGAAAATCGGCCAAGCTAGTCGGACTCATCTTCCCTACTATCAATAATATTTTCTATGCCGAGCTGATTGGACACCTGGAAAGCCAACTCTTCAACCGAGGTTATAAGACCATTATTTGCAACAGCCAGCATGAATCGGACAAGGAAAGAGAGTATCTAGAGATGTTAGCGGCCAATCAGGTTGACGGCATCATCTCGGGCAGTCACAACCTGGGTATCAAGGACTATGACCGAGTTTCCGCCCCAATTATTGCCTTTGACCGCAATCTCTCTCCTACTATTCCCGTTGTCTCTTCTGATAACCACGGAGGAGGAGTCTTGGCGGCCCAAACCCTGAAAAAGGCAGGCTGCAAACGACCTATCATGATTTCGGGGAATGATAATTCCGACTCCCCTACTGGTCTGCGTCGGTCTGGTTTCCTCTCCGTCTTACCAGATGAAACCGTCTATCACGTTGCCAGCGACTTTACACCCATTCGCAAGGAAATGGAAATCAAGTCCATTCTGGAAAAGCACGCCCCCGACGGCATCTTTGTGTCAGACGATTTGACAGCTATGCTGGTCTGGAACGTTGCCCAATCGCTCAATTTGACTATTCCGCAAGACCTCAAATTGATTGGCTACGATGGGACTTATTTCATTGAAAATTATTACCCACAGCTGACAACCATTAAGCAGCCATTGACTGACATCGCCAAATTGATGGTGGATTTGTTGATTGATAAAATCGAGGGCAAGGAACTGGATAAACGGAACTACGTTTTGCCAGTCAGCCTATCCGCCGGAGCTAGTATATAAGACAAGTATTGTGTAATGCTTGTCTTTTTTGTCAAATTCTACTTCTCCTGTATCATCCAATAAACAGCCAAACTAGTCAACTCTGAACATTTCATGGCATCCTTCCGAAACTGAGCGTTTATTAAGTCAGGTGGGCTGAATTCTTTCTGAGAGTAATCTCCCTTTCCCAACTCAAAAAGAAACGAAAAAAAGAAACCTGATTAGGCTTCTTCTTGGATAAATTGGCTTAATACGCCGTTTACGAATTTAGCGGATGACTCGTCTGAAAATTCCTTGGCTAGCTCGATGGCCTCATTGACAGCTACACGGTCTGGTGTTTCTTCGAAATGCAAGATTTCAAATAGACCCAAATGCATGATATTCTTATCAATCAGGGTCAAACGGTCCAGGGTCCAGCCAGACTTGAGCTTGCTAGACAATTCCTTGTCCAATTCTTCTCGATAGGCTGCCACACCATTAACCAAGTTGAGGAGAAAGAGAGGAATTTCCACACCTTCTGTCTCTTCCTCACGGTCATAGAGGTAAGAAAATTGAGCAGCCTGGACAGGCTCTTGGCCAAATTCTAGGGATACAATCGCCTGCAAAGCGCACTTCCGCAGGGCATGTCTATTATTCTTCATCGAGGAAATCCTCTCCGAACAAGTCTTTCAGGGCTGGTTTGGGTGTCTTATCTGGAACGATGCCGTTGACGTGGATATTAACCGCAGCCAACTCCACCTCTGCATAGTTAAAGACAGCAGTCTTGACAGCTCGCTGGATATCCATTGATACAGCAGGGACATTGACGCCATACTCCAGGTAAACGTAAATATCAGCCGTCACTTGCCCTTCCTCATCTGTATGAAGGTAGACACCCTTGTTGAGAGATGATTTTGACAGGCTATCTGCAACCCGCTTGTTTTGAAGAGAGTGGACCCCCTCAACTTTTGCTGCTGCAATGCCTGTAATTACTTCAAGAACGCGTGGCGCAATAACGATTTCGCCTTGGTATTCTGTTGTCATAGGCTCTCCTTTTCTAAGAGGGGCAATTAAGCGCGTGATACGTAAGTTCCCTCTGCTGTGTTGATGACGAGTTTTTGACCCGCTTCGATAAAGTCTGGCACGTTGACCACAAGGCCTGTTTCCATTGTCGCTGGCTTACCAGAACCTGTTACAGTCGCACCTTTGATAGATGGTTGTGTTTCAGCAACGACCAGTTCAACAGTTGTTGGCACGGTCACACCGATTACTTCAGTTCCGTAGAATTGGATTTTCACATCTGAGTTTTCCAAAATATAAAGCAATTCTTCTTGAATAGTTGCTACTGGAATTTCATACTGGTCGTAGGTTTCCGTATTCATGAAGTAAGCTGTGTCATCCATTTGGTAAAGGTATTGAGCTGGGACGGTTTCGATGATAGCTTGTTCAAATTTCTCATCTGGACGGTAGGTCGTGTCAAAAGTTGAACCTGTACGCACATCACGCAATTTCATACGCATGATCGTGTTCCCCTTACCTGGTTTGTGGTGACTTGCATCCAAAACCTTAATCAACTTACCTTCCGCTTCGAAGGTCATACCTGCTCTAAGTTTACTTGCTTCAATCATTGTAATGACTACCTCTTAAAATTTTATTTATTCGTTTTATTTTACCACAAACTGACAGATTTCTCAAATGACAATCAATTCTTTGGGTGCCAAAGTCAACACCTTACAACCCGTGTCCGTAATCAGTAGGTCATCTTCGATACGGACACCATATTTGCCATCAAGATAAATACCCGGCTCATCAGTCAGAACCATACCCGCCTGAATGGTATCCGTAGCTGTTCGGCTAAAGTAGGGATACTCGTGAACATCCAAGCCCATTCCGTGCCCGATACCGTGGGTAAAGTAAGGACCATAACCAGCCTGCTCGATGACACGACGTGGGACACCGTCAAACTCCTTGTATTCCATACCCGCCTTAGCCGTCGCAATCAAGGCTTGATTCGCCGCCAGAACGGTTTCATAAATCTCTCGCTCTTCATCACTAACCGAACCGACATAGACCGTCCGCGTCATATCGCTGACATAGTGGTCATACAAGCAGCCAAAGTCCAGCGTCAAAGCCTCACCAGCCTCAATTACCTTATTGGACGCACGTCCGTGGGGCATAGCAGAGCGGTAACCCGAAGCAGCAATGGTATCAAAGGACACCCCTTCTGCCCCCATTTCCCGCATACGAAAGTCCAAGAAATTGGCAATTTCAATCTCTGTTTTACCTGGTTTGATAAAGTCTAAAGCGTCAATAAATGCCTGGTCTGAAATCTGACAAGCTCGCTGAATGGTGGCAATCTCTGCCGCATCCTTAATCATCCGCAGATCCGCAATCAGATTGGTTGTTGGTCTAAGAGTCGTTCCAGCAAAGACAGCTTCCATGGATTTGAAATAGGCTACTGAAATCTCATCCTCAAAGGCCACTTCCTTGATGCCCATATCCTTGACCAAACCAGCTGCCGTTCCCAACTCATCTCGATTGGAAATCACTTCAAAGTCTGTGACAACAGATTGGGCGTAGGTGATATAGCGGTCATCTGTAATCAAAACCTGGCGGCTAGGTGTAATCAGCACCACTCCTGCCGACCCCCAGAATCCTGTCAAATAATAAACATTTTTCAAATTGGTCACATAGAGAGCCTCTATCGACTGCTCTGCCATTTTTCCACGAAGTTTTTCAAGTCGTTTTTGCATAACCTACCTCCAAAGATATTGTAACTATTATAGCAGAAATGCACAGAATTACCAATAAACTTCCAGCAAACAAGAAAAAGCCGCTTGGCGACTTTTTACTTCAACTTAGTTTTCAAATACTGGCCTGTAAAGCTAGCTGGGTTAGCTGCTACTTCTTCTGGTGTTCCTGTCGCAACAACGGTACCACCTCCGACACCGCCTTCTGGTCCCATGTCGATAATGTGGTCAGCTGTCTTGATGACATCCAGATTGTGCTCGATGACCAGCACGGTATTGCCATCATCAACAAAGCGAGCCAAGACTTTGAGTAACTGGGCAATGTCCTCCGTATGCAGACCTGTCGTCGGCTCATCCAAGATATACAAGGATTTACCAGTTGACCGCTTGTGGAGTTCAGAAGCCAACTTCATCCGCTGGGCTTCCCCACCTGATAGGGTCGTTGCTGGCTGACCTAGAGTAACGTAGCCCAAACCTACATCTTGAATGGTGCGAAGTTTCCGTTCAATCTTCGGAATGTGTTTGAAGAACTCGACCGCATCATTGACGGTCATATCAAGGACTTGGGCGATATTTTTCTCCTTGTAATGTACTTCCAAGGTTTCAGAATTGTAACGGTGTCCATGACAGACTTCGCAAGGAACAAAAACATCTGGCAAGAAATGCATTTCAATCTTGATAATCCCGTCACCAGAACAAGCCTCACAACGACCACCTTTGACGTTAAAGGAGAAACGTCCCTTCTTGTAGCCACGAATCTTGGCTTCATTGGTCTGGGCAAAGATGTCACGAATATCGTCAAAAACACCTGTATAGGTAGCTGGGTTGGAACGTGGTGTCCGTCCAATCGGGCTTTGGTCAATATCAATCAAGCGATCCAAGTGTTCAATTCCTGAAATGGACTTGAACTTACCTGGCTTGTCCGAATTGCGATTGAGTTTCTGAGCAATAGCTTTTTTCAAAATGGAATTGACCAGGGTTGATTTGCCTGAGCCAGACACCCCTGTCACCGCTACAAATTTTCCAAGCGGGAAACGAACAGTCACATCTTGCAGGTTGTTTTCCTTGGCACCTGTTACCTCCAGGAATCGACCATTACCAACACGACGTTCCAAAGGAACTGGAATTTCACGTTTGCCAGACAGGTACTGGCCTGTAATGGATTTCTTATTTTTAGCTACTTGGGCAGGCGTTCCAGAAGCCACGATTTCTCCACCGAAGACACCCGCACCTGGACCGATGTCAATCAGCCAGTCTGCCTCACGCATAGTGTCCTCATCGTGTTCTACCACAATCAGGGTATTTCCCAAATCACGCATTTTCTTAAGACTGGCAATAAGGCGGTCATTATCCCGTTGGTGCAGACCAATCGACGGCTCGTCCAGAATATAGAGGACACCTGACAGGTTGGACCCAATCTGAGTCGCCAAACGAATCCGCTGGCTCTCACCACCCGAAAGCGTCCCCGCAGCTCGTGAAAGCGTTAGGTAATTTAGACCAACGTTGTTAAGGAAGGACAGACGGTCCTTGATTTCCTTGACAATTGGCGTCGCAATGGTGGCTTCATTTTCAGACAAGGTCAGATCTTCAATGACTTGCAAATGATCCGCCACGGACAAATCAGACAACTGTCCTATATGAAGTCCCTGCTCGCCACCAACTTTAACAGACAGGGCTTGGTCATTGAGGCGATAGCCGTGGCATGTTCCACAGGTCAACTCATTCATGTAAGCCTTCATAACCGTCCGAGTATAGTCACTGTTGGTTTCACGGTAGCGGCGATTGATATTGGTAATCAAGCCTTCAAAGGGAATATCGATATCACGCACCCCACCGAACTCATTTTCATAATGGAAATGGAATTCTTTCCCGTCAGAACCGTTGAAAATCAGGTTCTTCTCCTCTTCCGTCAATTCCTCGAAAGGCTTGTCCATGTCCACACCAAAGTGATTCATGGCCTGCTCCAACATCTGAGGATAGTAGTTGGATGAGATTGGATTCCACGGAGCCAAGGCACCGTCACGCAAGGTCTTGCTGGCATCTGGGACAATCAAATCCGTATCCACTTCCAGCTTCATGCCCAAACCGTCACAGTCGCTACAAGACCCAAAAGGAGCATTGAATGAGAATAGACGAGGCTCCAACTCTGGTACTGTAAAGCCACAAACTGGGCAGGCATAGTACTCAGAGAAAAGCATTTCCTTCTCATCCATGGTATCGATGATGACATAACCGTCCGCAATCCGCAGAGCCGCTTCGATAGAATCGAAAAGTCGCGAACGAATACCCTCTTTGATGACAATCCGATCGACCACAACTTCAATATTATGAGCCTTGCTCTTGTTCAATTCTGGTACTTCCGACACATCATAGACATCGCCATTGACCCGCACCCGAACGTAGCCGTCCTTCTGGATTTTCTCAAAAATGGTCTTGTGTTGCCCCTTTTTCTTGCGGACAATCGGTGCTAGAATCTGCAAACGTTGGCGTTCTGGCAATTCCAAAACCTCATCGACAATCTGCTCCACCGAAGAAGCCGCAATGGCCCCGTGCCCATTGATACAGTAAGGCACCCCTACCCGAGCATAAAGCAAACGGAGATAGTCATTGATTTCTGTTGCCGTACCAACTGTCGAACGCGGATTTCGCGAGGTTGTTTTTTGGTCTATGGAAATAGCAGGGCTGAGCCCCTCTATGGAATCCACATCAGGCTTGTCCATGTTGCCCAAGAACTGACGAGCATAGGCAGACAAAGACTCCACATAACGACGTTGGCCTTCGGCATACAGAGTATCAAAAGCCAAACTCGACTTACCAGACCCCGACAAACCAGTCACCACCACCAACTTCTCACGCGGAATGGTCACATCAATATTTTTCAAATTATGGGCACGCGCCCCATGAATCACAATATTTTCTTGCATAACATGATATAAGTGCGTTAAGAAAACCGTACAAAAATAGGAAATCTGCAAAGTGTGCCAAACACACGAGAAGATTTATCTTTTTTGCTAGGTTTTTAGCACGCATTCGAATCCTTTCTAAGATACAGAGCCCGTAAAAACGCACGGTGAAAATAGGCGGTAAGTCCGAAATCTGTGATTTCGAAGACGCACCCCCGTCAAGACAACTAGTGCTTTCACAGGTCGAAAACCGAAGAAAGCACAGATGTCTACGACGCAGAAGCCAGTTCCACACGCTTAAACATGAAGAAACCAGCAATTTTTCAAACAGCGTTTAGGGCGTGTTCAGTTCCTTTCAAAATCAGATATAAATAGGCAAGCATCCTATCCAGCATAAAATATACCCCATTATATCACACTTCAAAAAAATCATTCCGCATTCCTGCATTTTTTGGTATAATAAAGGGTACGTTTACATGTAAGAATGAAAAGGAGGGCACTGATATGAAACAGATTTTTCTATCAACGATGACTGATTTAGAAGAAATCCAAACCTTTGAACCAGGCGCTTGGATCAACTTGGTCAACCCCTCCCAGAGTGAGTCCATGGAAGTGTCTGAGCATTACAAGATTGATATCGCCGATCTGAGGGCACCGCTCGATGCAGAAGAAACTTCTCGTATCACGGTCGAAGATGACTACACCTTGATTGTCGTCGACGTCCCCATCTTGGAAGAGCGGAATAACAAGACCTACTATATCACCATTCCGCTTGGTATTATCCTGACAGATGACGCCATTATCACAACCTGTTTGGAGCCACTGCCGCTCTTTGATCAATTTATCCACAGACGCCTGCGCAACTTCTTTACCTTTATGAAGTCACGCTTCGTTTTCCAAATTCTCTATCGAAATGCCCAGCTCTACCTGTCCGCCCTGCGGACCATTGACCGAAAGAGCGAGGAAATCGAGAAACAGCTCCACGAGGCTACCCGAAATGAAGAACTGATTGTCCTCATGGAATTGGAAAAAACTATCGTCTACTTCAAGGCTTCTCTCAAAACCAATGAACGCCTGGTCAAAAAACTGGCTAGCTCCACCCGCCTCCTCCGCAAATACGAGGAGGATGAGGACTTGCTGGAAGATACCCTGGTCGAAACCCAACAGGCTATTGAGATGGCGGACATCTATGGTTCTATCCTGAACTCCATGACCCATGCCTTTGCCTCAATCATTTCCAACAACCAGAATACCATTATGAAAACCCTGGCCCTCATGACCATCGTCATGTCCATACCGACCATGGTCTTCTCGGCTTACGGCATGAACTTCAAGGACAATATTATTCCCTTCAATGATATTCCCCATGCCTTCTGGTGGATTATCTTGTTTGCCTTTGCTATCAGTTTATCACTAACCTTCTATTTCATAAGAAAGAAATGGTTCTAATCCAAGGAGATTGCTATGTCATTTACAGAATTTAAAGAATTAACCAAGAAAAACCAGGAATTTATCCACATTGCTACCAACCAATTGATCAAGGATGGCAAGACGGATGCCGAAATCAAGGGGCTTTTGGAAGAAATCCTGCCGACCATCATCGAAAAGCAAAAAACAGGCCAAACTGCCCGTAGTCTTTTTGGTGCACCTAGTGAATGGGCCGCAAGCAAGTCTGCTGCTCCCAGCCAAGAAAAGCAAGAAACGGTCGAATACAATGAAAATCCATGGCTCATGTGGCTGGACTCTAGTCTCTTTATGTTGGCCATCATTGCCGGTATCAATGGTCTGATGAATCTCTTTAATCAAGGCGCTCAGTATGGTTTGGTGACCCTGCTGGTTATCGGATTCGGTGTGGGTGCAGGTATGTACTTCATGTACCACTTTGTTTACAGAGAGCAAGCTAAAACCGGTAAACGACCAAATCTACTCAAGGCCATTCTGTTCCTGGGTGTGGCAACTTTGGCCTGGTCTGCAGTCTTCTTCCTGGCTGCCCTAGTTCCAGCCAACCTCAACCCAATTCCTCATCCAATTCTCACTATCTTAATCTGTGCTATTGCCTTCGGAATCCGCTATCTCTTGAAAAAGAAATACAATATCCGCAACGCCATGCAGCCTGTGCAATAATCATTCAATTCCATTTCAACTGTTGCAAACTTGCAAGCGACGCGTTGTAGCCGTCATAGAAAGTGCTCGGGTTATCCGATCCACCTACGATATAATCTACACTCCATTTCGGTGTGATACGAAATATATTTTATACATCCCAGCTGTTGGCTTCCAAAGCTGGGATGTAACATCTGTTCATTCATTTTATGTAACACGAAGGTTGGCCACCTGGACGAGCATAACTACCTGCTCCAAGCAACGACAGCCAAGCTGATGAAGACTCCATTAACTCAGTTTGTCGAAGGGATCTTTGCCAACATCGTGGTCAACATCGCTGTCTTCATTTCTATGCGGATGAAGGACGACGCTGGACGCGTAATCTCCCTCATTTTTATCATCTTCATCTTTGCTTTCTTGGGCTTTGAGCACGTGATTGCCAACTTCTCAACCTTCTCTCTTGCTTTCTTTGCAAATGGCGGAGCTGTCGAGGGAATGACGGTGATGAGCGTATTGATCAACTTCCTCTTCTCAGGTCTTGGAAACTTCGTCGGCGGTGGTATCCTGATTGGCTTCCTTTACAGCTGGCTCAGCAATAAATCAAAACTCTATGTGGACTAAACCACAAAATGGACTGGAATGCCAGTCCTATTTTTTTTTTGAAAAAATTTCTCTCAAATGACTTGACAATTTATTTTAGTGGGTGTATATTTTATATATAGAGAATTTTGATATATACAAAAATCAGTATATAGCAAATATCAACTTAAAAGGCGATCATCATCGAAAGGAGTGAGCCGCATGCATTTTCCCGTACCTGCAGTGCTGACGGAATTTCTCATTATGGCCATTTTAGAATCCAATGATTCCTACGGCTATGAGATCTGTCAGACCATCAAGCTGATTTCCAACATAAAGGAATCCGCTCTCTATCCCATTCTGAAACGCTTGGAACAACAGGATCTCTTGACCACCTATTCTCAGGAATTTCAAGGACGGATGAGGAAATATTATAGTTTAACCCAGCTAGGCCATGAAGAATTGGTCCAACTGAAAGAAGATTGGGATATCTATACGACTACTATCAACGGCATCATAGAAGGGAGTGTCCGCCATGACAAGAACTGAGTACATGGAGCAACTTGAAAAACATTTGAAAAAGTTGCCCCACAAGGAATACTTGGAAGCCAAAAACTTTTTTGAAGAATACTTTGACGAGGCAGGTCCTGAACGTGAAGCCGAAATCATGGAAGAGCTGGGATCTCCTAAGGAAGCAGCCAATGAACTGATCAACAACATGCTCAACCGTCAATTAGAAGATACAGCTCCAACACAAGATGAGACCAATCCTCAAGACAAGCGTTTCTTGCTTACCCTAGCTTTTTTGAGCGCTGCCCTTCTCATTTCTACCTTCTTCCTCTTTGTTGAACCACTGCTTGGAATCATGGGGATCTTCCTGGTCACTATCAGCGCAGCTTTTTACATCGGTAAAAACTTAGAGCAATTGAAACATACACGGAAAACAGTTTGGTTGGCCAGTCTTGCTCTGATTACCCTTCCGATCACTATCCCTCTTCTTCTCTTGATGATCGGGGCCTTGTTGGGCTTGATATTAATAATTGTCGCCTTCATCATTGGTGCATTTGGTTTAGGAGTCGGCTTGATGGTTACTGGTGGTTCCTTGATTTGGGAAGGATTTACCTTGCTATCAAAAGGATTCAATGTCTTCATCATGGGTTTTGGTGCTGGCATATCCTTGTTTGGTGCGGCAATCCTACTCTACCTTTTGACCGGATTTTTCACCTATTGGGCATGGCGCTTGGTCAAAACCTTCTTCCAATGGATCTTGAAACGAGGTAAACGAGCATGAAAAAGAAACTTACGATCGCCCTCATCACGGGCTTTGTCAGCTTGATTTCTGGCTTGATTCTGGTTGGAATTGGATTTTTCTCTGGGGGTCTCAACCGCCTGGAAGAAATCGCAAAGCCAAATCAGGTTCAAACATCCTATACTTCCCTATCAGAAATCCAGATTAAAGATCTTCCACATTCAGTTACGATCAAGGAATCAACCGATGGACTCTTCCATGTGTCCTATGCCAACTCAAAAAATAACACCCACAACACAGTTGAAGTCACTGAGAAAAATGGCATCCTGGCTCTCAGCTCAAAAAATCCCCAACTGTCCATTCAAGGTATCATGCAGGTTCTCGGGGAAAGATTATCCGATGACACTATTGACATCTACTCTGTTACCATTGAAGTTCCAACAGGTAAGCAACTGGACAGACTCATCAGTAACAATACCTATAATAGCTACTTCGATAGTCTCTACATTGAAAATGTCCATATCAAGGAAATGACCGTCGAGCAGGGCCGGATGCTCTATCTCAACAATGTCCAATTGGATTCAGGTACTGTAAGTAGTTACTATACAAATATCAGTAAATCAACGATTAAAAATACCACTATCTCTGCACAAGGTGACAATATCCATTTCTATCAGACCCAGCTCGAAAATGTTTCTGTTGAAAACTATGGCCAACTGGATTTGATTGAAGGAACTCTCCTAGGAGACAACAAATTCCTCCCACACGAAGACCGAGCTTATACCGTGACCAATATCGATTTGACTGACCAATCATTAGCAGACATCAACCTCCAGATTCAAAATAAGCTTGACTTGAGAAGTCTAGGCGAATTTATGGGCTACTACTACGAGTCAGATGAAGAGTGGGAAACTGCCCAAAGCGAATCAAGTCTGATTGACGAAAGTCAGTTGAATGACATTGGTATTTTTACAAGAGACCAGTATGAAAAACTAGAGGTCAAGGAAACAGAAGATGGTTTTAGTCTGACTGTTGAAAAAAAAGAAAGCAAAAACAAATTAACCGTTGAAGCAACCAACGCGACTATCAACCTCCGTGATCCAAAATAAATGACCGAACAGATAACAAAGACCAACTTAGGATTCCTAAGTTGGTCTTTTCGTTCTATTGTAGGCAGACTTACTTGCTCGTTAAGCCTTTCTTCAAGCTTCTCCAAAAGCCGATATCATCGGTCTGTAAAATCAAGCCTGCATAGGATTTGCCTATAAAGACGATTGCGCCAATCGTGGTCGCTGCGAGAATGAAGAAAGATAGCCAGGTCTCCCAATTACTTGCCCAGCCATTTATCTGGCGAATCGGCATAAAGAAGGAGGATAAAAATGGGATAAAAGATCCGATTTTCACCACCATATGTTCTTGTGCTTGTTGCCCAAAGGTCATGGCCCCTAAAAAGCCGATGATAATCGGATAGATAACCGGTTGCACAGCCTTGTTGACATCTTCTGGCCTCACCACAAGAGAACCACACAAGGAAGCCAGGGTTACTCCTAGGAGCAGACCGAAAATAGCAAAGAGAATCATGGTCCAGTCCAAGTTGTCTAAAACAGCTTGCACCAAGACCTGGTTTGACTCAAAGATTTCCTTGGTCAATTCCAATTGTCCTGCTAGGTGATAGGCCAAGATGCCACCTACAAGATAGACACCCAAATGGGTCGCAATGACGAGGAAGATGCCAAAGATGCGACCATAGAAATAGGTCCAGGCTGGAACACTAGAGAAAATCACTTCCATGATTTTCGTTCCCTTTTCACTGGCTACCTCCTGGGCAGTTGTAGAAGCATAAACAATAGTCATGATGTACATGAGGAAAATCAAGCCAAAGAAGGTAATCATCTGTCCAATTTTTTCCAGCCCCTCTTGGTCACCAACTTCCTCCACATAGGAAGGCTGGATGGCTAGAAATTCAAGCTGAGTTGGTGTCAATTGAGCATTTGCTTCATTGAGCTGCTGCTGCAAGCTCTCTAGAATAGACTGGAAGGTTTGCTGAACGGATTGAGAAGGGACCTCATTTCCATGATAGGTCGCCTGGTACTGCTGGTCCACTACTGCGACCTTGATATAGCCTTCCAACTCTTCTTCTGAAAGCTGCTGCTTGGCCTCTTCTTCTGTCACAAGAACCAAGTCTAAGTCAAGTGTCGCAAAGGCCATTTGGGCCATAAAGTCCTCACTTACGAGACCAATTTTTTCCGACCCAGCATCCATGCTAGAGCTTGTTAGATAGCCTGTTCCCAAAGATATGCCGAGAAAGAGGAAAGGGGATAGGACCATAAAAACAAAGGACCAGGATTTGACCTGCCGTAGGTAGGTCTCTTTTGCGACTAGGATAAAAGATTTCATTCTGCCACCCCCGATTTGATTTTAAAGATTTCATCAATGGTTGGCGCCTGCTGGTCAAAGGTTGCCAGATAGTGACCACCACTGATCAACTGGAAGAGCTCTGGACCTGCTGCTTCATCGTCTAGGACAAGGCGCCATTTATCGTGATTGGTCATTTGAACAGAGAGGACATGGGGCAGGCCTTCTAGCTGCTCTCTCGGAATATCCGAGGAAACAAAGAGGCGGGTCCGACCAAACTGCCGACGAATATCCTGAATGCCTCCATTCAAGACCAGCTGCCCATCTTGGATCATCAAGAGTTGGTCACAGAGTTCCTCCACATTGGTCATAACATGATCTGAAAAGATGATGGTTGCCCCGCGCTCCTTTTCCTCTAAAATCACACGTTTTAGGAGGGCGGTGTTGACAGGGTCCAACCCAGAAAAGGGCTCATCCAAAATAATCAGGTCTGGTTCATGGAGCAAAGTTACAATCAACTGAATCTTTTGCTGGTTTCCTTTGGATAGGCTTTTAATCTTGTCTGTCACCTTGCCCTTGACTTCCAACTTTTCCATCCAAAACGGTAGTTTTTCAGCCACTTCTTTCTTGGTCAATCCCTTTAAACTTGCCAAATACCGGACCTGTTCAAAAACAGAAAGCTTGGGCATGAGGCTCCGTTCTTCTGGTAGATAGCCGATTTTTGAAAACAAGTCTGGCGTGACAGCCTGCTGGTCAAGGGCAATCTCTCCCTCGTAGCTGACAAATCCTAGTAAGGAATGGAAGAAAGTAGTTTTTCCTGCACCATTTTTCCCTACCAAACCACAGATGATTCCAGATGGAATAGTAAAGGAAATGTCCTTCAAGACTTCCTTGGTCCCGTAACTTTTACATAAGCGACGAACTTCTAACATCTCAACCTCCTTAGAATTGATTGCTTTTATTGTACACCTTTTTCTTGGTATTGTAAATAATGCATGGAAAAAATGATAAAAAATAACAGAACAGAAATCTTCTCTGCTTTTTTCAGAAAATCCTTCGCTATTTTCTTATATTTTCATCATCACAGGCGAATAAATCGTGATATAATGATTACGCAAACGTTTTCTCAAGGAGATCATTATGATAGAAGCGCAGCATTTATCCAAAACCTACTACGTGGTCGATAAGGAGGTGGGGCTAAAAGGCTCAATTAAGGCCTTCTTCAAGCCCAAGAAAAAAACCATTCAGGCGGTGCAGGACATCTCCCTGTCCATTCAGAAGGGAGAGATTGTCGGCTATATCGGATCCAACGGGTCCGGCAAGTCAACTACGATTAAAATGTTGACGGGGGTGCTACACGCCGATGAGGGCACGGTCACCATTAACGGCCTGGTTCCCAAGGATAATCGCAAAGCGGTCAACAAGCAGATCGGTGTCCTTTTTGGGCAGAAATCACATCTGGATTGGAACCTGCCTGTGCAGGAGTCCTTTATTCTCCATGCCAAAATCTATGATGTACCTGAGGCGGTTTTTCAGGAACGACTGGCACGCTTGATTGACTTGCTGGATTTGGCAGACATTATGAAGCAGTCCATCCGCAATCTGTCTCTGGGACAGCGGGTCCGCTGTGAATTTGCGGCTATTTTTCTCCACCAGCCTTCTGTGGTCTTTCTGGACGAGCCAACCATCGGCCTGGACGCTAGTGTCAAGGAGACCATTCGTTCTTTTATTCGCTACATGAATGAAGAGCACGGCACGACTTTCTTGATTACTTCCCACGATATGAAGGACATTGAAACCCTCTGCGAGCGGATTTTCATCATCGATAAGGGAAAAAAAGTCTACGACGGCTCACTCAGTCAGCTCAAGGAGCGATTTTCTCAAATCAAAACCATTAGTTTTTCTACCGAGCATCCGCTGACCAAAGATATTCAGGCGACTGGTCTGGAATTTGACCGCAAGGATGATTACCACTTCGACATTCACTATCAGGCTAACCAATGGACCAGTGCCCAGGTCATCACCTTGGTCTTTGAGCAGATCGAGGTCGATGATGTGACCATGAAGGAGCTGGAAATTGAGTCCATTGTCCGTCAGATTTACGAGGAGGGCATTCATGCATAAGTACCTCTACATGACACGGCTGACTATGATGACAGCCCTGCAGTACAAGGCCTTTTTCCTGGCTTCTTTCGTATCTGTGCTAGCACGGATTTTGGTGTCTCTCTTTGTCTGGAAGACTATTTTCTTCACACAGCCTGAGGTCAATGGTTACACCCTCCAGACCTTCACCACCTATATCATCTTCGCTAGCCTTCTGGCAAGCCTCAACTCCTTTTCAATCGGTGAAGACCTGTCCCACTCGATTTTGCAAGGGCAGATTGCTGGGGAATTTTTGCGGCCCTACTCTTTTATCCTCTCCCTCTTCTTCAAGGATTTAGGAACAAAATTGATTGAACTCTTCAAGTTTTTGGTGGTCTTTTTCATCATCCTCTTGGTGCAGAGTGATTTTTACCTACCAGATGGAAAGACTATATTAGTCTTTCTCCTATCTGCTATCTTGGGAATGTTTATTGTGCAATTCTTAGACTTGGCTTTTGGTTTTGCGACTTTCTTTACGGTCAATGCTTGGGGAGTCATGCTGCTACGCATGGGACTCTTCAACCTGTCATCCGGAGCCCTCTTACCGCTAAGCTTTTACCCTGAAAAAGTCGAAAAAGTCTTGAGTTTCATGCCCTATAACTATGCAATCAATGTGCCTATTTCTATTCTCTTAGGCAGAGAAACTGACCTGTCCTTGCTGGGCTTGCAGTTGCTCTGGTTGCCTGTCCTTGCTGGCTTTATCGCGGCTCTATGGTCCCAAGCCAAGCGAAAAATTGTCATTTTTGGAGGCTAGGATGAAAAAGTATATAGGTCTTTATTTGTACAATGTCAAGGTCTTCATGATGGCCCAGATGTCTTTTCGGGTAGATTTTTTCATCGGTCTGGTCTCATCTTTGGTGGAGCAGGTGGTCTATTTGATTTTCCTCAATGTCCTTTTTAGTAATATCAAGGAGATTGCAGGCTTTAACTACGGGCAGATGCTGTTTATCTATGGAATGGCAACGGTGGGGCGGTCGGTCCACTTGATTTTCTTTGATAATCTGTGGATGTTCGGTAGCCGCTACATTCGTCGGGGGGAGTTTGAACGCCTCTTGCTCTTGCCGGTCAATCCGCTCTTTCAGCTGGTCTGCGAACGAATTCAGCCTCAGGGCATCGGTACGACGATGATTGGTGGCGTGGCTCTCTGGCAGTCTTCGCAGATTTTGGGCTTGGAATGGTCTGTCTGGAAGATTCTCCTGTTGGTTTTTATTGCCATTTGCATCGGTCTGCTCTATGCGGCAATTCAGCTGGGACCAACAGCTCTTGCCTTTTGGATCGTGGAATCCTTCCCTCTCACCATGGGGATTTTCGCACTCAACCAAATGGCCCAATACCCGCTCAATATCTATCCAAAAGTCATTCAATTCCTACTGATTTTTGTCTTTCCCTATGCCTTTACCGCCTACTTCCCAGCCCTCTACTTCCTGGACCTCTCCATGTGGGGCCTCGCACTCCCCCTCGTTGTTGCCATCATCTTTACGATTAACTATAAACTCTTCCGCTATGGTATGACCAAGTTTACGAGTGTTGGTGGTTGACGGAGCCCGGGGAGATGCTCCATCAAGTTGGAGATAGAGGCGACCAGAGTCGGCTGTCATTAACAAGTCTACGGATAGACTTGCTCAAGTTGGAGATAAAAGCTAGCGACAGCTAGCTACAGAATGAAGACAAACATCTCGATTGATGTTTGTCTTTTTCTGTTTATTGGTCTGATAGTCGGTCTTTTTGCCAGAATCGTGGCTATTTGTACAATATAAAAAGGCTTCCCTGCCCTCATTTTTACCAATTTCTTGAGATTTAAACACGCCAAAGTCAGTCCAACCTTATCTTCCATTTTGGACTTGCCTTTCTCTCTTGTATAACGAAGATTGTGGTACTCGTTGGCTGTCCCAAAGAGGCGTTCAATCTCCTCACTGCGCAATTGTGCTTCTCAAGTTTAACGAGCACAAGTAAAAACGACCTATCAGTGTTGAACCTATCTAGTTTCTAGGGGGCTAGCTAAATAGGGCTTTGAAGCTCCTAATTCGCTCTCATATTTTCAAGCTCATGAAAAAATGGTCCACTCTGTCATTGCGCTTTACACATTTCTAGAGCGCAAGAAAAAATGACCCGTTGGGGTCATTTTTTTAATCTTCGTTTACGAATGGTAGCAATGCCATAACGCGAGCACGTTTGATAGCTGTTGTTACTTTACGTTGGTTTTTAGCTGAAGTTCCAGTTACACGACGTGGAAGGATTTTTCCACGTTCAGAAATGAAACGGCTAAGAAGCTCAGTATCTTTGTAATCAACATATTCAATTTTGTTAGCTGCGATATAGTCAACTTTTTTACGGCGTTTGAAACCGCCACGACGTTGTTGAGCCATGTGTTTTCTCCTTTATATATTTAGTATCGACCTAAAATGGTAGGTCATCGTCTGAAATATCCATTGGGTTTGATGCACCAAATGGACTTTCTTCTCGAGCGAAGTTCGGTGTAGATTGTGCAGGTGCTTGATAAGGTGAATTGTAATCATTGCCACCAGCAAATGAATTACCAGCAGAATATCCGCCACCTTGACCTTCACGGGCAGTACGGCTTTCCAAGAGTTGGAAACTTTCTGCAACTACCTCAGTTACATAAACGCGTTGCCCTTGCTGATTGTCGTAACTACGGGTCTGAATGCGACCAGTCACGCCAATGAGAGCACCTTTCTTAGCCCAATTCGCCAAATTTTCAGCTTGTTGACGCCAGATAACTACGTTGATAAAGTCCGCTTCACGCTCGCCATTTTGATTTTTAAAATTACGGTTAACTGCAAGTGTAAAAGTCGCAACAGCTTGGTTTGACGGAGTGTAACGAAGTTCTGCATCGCGGGTCATGCGACCAACCAATACTACATTATTTATCATATAAAACCTTCTTACGCGTCAAGTTTCACAATCATGTGACGAAGAATGTCGCCGTTGATTTTTGACAAACGGTCAAACTCTTTAAGAGCTTCGTCGTTAGTCGCTTCAACGTTAACGATGTGGTACAAACCTTCACGGAAATCTTGGATTTCGTAGGCAAGGCGACGTTTTTCCCATGCTTTTGATTCAACGATTGTTGCACCGTTGTCAGTCAAGATAGAGTCAAAGCGTGCTACCAAAGCGTTTTTAGCTTCTTCTTCAATGTTTGGACGAATAATATAAAGAATTTCGTATTTAGCCATTGATATGTTCCTCCTTTTGGTCTAATGCCCCCAGGTCCTAGCCTGTGGGAAGTGAGGGATACTCACAAGAAACTATTATATCATATTTGGGCCAAATAGCAAGCAAAATATCCACAAAATACACAAGAAAAGAACAGTCAGACTGCTCTTCTCATGGATTATTCAACACTAAAGAGATATGGATAAACAGGTTGATTACCGAAATGGATTTCAACCTCTACATCTTCAAATTTCTCTTCCAATTGATAAGCAAGGGCTTGTGCTGTATCCTCGTCACCATCCTCACCAATATAGATAGTCACGATTTCACTATCTTCATCCAACATTTTATCAAAGGTAGCAACAAGCGTCTCCATCATATCTGGATTAGAAACCACAATCTTGCCATCAACCATACCCAAGTTATCATTTTCATGAATTTCCAGACCATCGATAGTTGTGTCACGGACTGCAGTTGTCACGCTACCACTTTTCACTTCTGCAAGTGATGCCGTCATCGCTTTAAAGTTGCTGTCCAAATCACGACTTGGATCAAAGGCAAGCAAGCTAGTGAAGCCTTGTGGTAGAGTCTTGGTTTCTACCACCTTAACCGCCACTTCAGCAACTTCTGCTGCAGTCTGAGCCGCCATCAAGATGTTCTTGTTGTTTGGCAACAAGATGACATTGCGAGCATTGACCAATTCAATAGCATTGACAAAATCCTCTGTTGAAGGGTTCATGGTCTGACCACCTGAAATCACATAATCAACGCCTTGTGATTTGAAGATCTCTGTCAATCCTTCTCCAGCTGCAACAGCGATAATGCCGTATTCTTTTTGCTCAGCTGGTTTTTGGTAGGCTTCTTCTTTTTCAACTTGCGCTTCATGTTGTTCACGCATATTGTCTACTTTTACCTTGACTAAGCTACCATATTGGAGACCTGCTTGCATAACCAAGCCTGGATCTTCTGTATGGACGTGAACTTTTACAATTTCATCATCATTGACTACAAGGAGTGAATCTCCTAGGTCGTTGAGGTAGTTACGGAATTCTTCATAATCAAAGTCTTTCACATAAGTAGGACCTTGGCGAAGGGCAACCATGATTTCCGTACAGTAACCAAAGGTAATGTCCTCAGTCGCTACATGACCAGCAACTGACTTGTGGTGTTCTGCATTAATCATTTCTGTCATGACTGCTGGAGTTGCTTCAAAATCCTCAGAAGCAATGTATTCACCAGTCAAAGCTGACAAGAAACCTTCGTAGATATAAACAAGACCTTGACCACCAGAGTCAACAACCCCAACTTCTTTCAAGACTGGAAGCATATCAGGTGTTTTCTTGAGGGCACGGTTGGCACCTTCAAGAGTTGCACGCATGACTTCAATGGCATCATCTGTTTCTTCTGCTTTTTTTAGGGCAGCCGTCGCTGCACCACGAGAAACGGTCAAAATGGTACCCTCAACTGGCTTCATAACGGCCTTATAAGCCACTTCTACACCATGTTGGAAGGCCTGTGCCAAATCCTTACCATCTAATTCAACCTTGCCTTTAACAGACTGGCCAAAACCGCGGAACAATTGTGACGTAATAACGCCAGAGTTTCCGCGAGCACCCATGAGTAAACCTTTTGATAAGATTTGAGCGACTTCACCAACTGTATTTGCTGGCTTATCCGCAACTTCTTTGGCTCCATTGGTAATGGTCATACCCATATTGGTACCAGTATCCCCATCTGGAACAGGGAAAACATTAAGTGAGTTGACGTATTCAGCTTGTTTATTCAGACGAGTTGATGCTGCCTGCACCATTTCTTGAAATAAACTAGTAGTAATTTTAGACACAATTATTCTCCTACGACTTTAATATTTTGGATGAAAACATTAACGGCATCCACAGAGATACCCAATTGATTTTCCAAGTTGAACTTGACACGTTCTTGGATATTGCGAGATACTTCACTGATTTTTACACCGTAGCTCATAACAGTGTAGACATCAACTGCAATACGACCATCTTCCAAGGTCTTGATGACAACGCCCTTGGCATAGTTTTCCTTTCTCAAAAGAGCCTGGAAATTGTCTTTGATGGCGGATTTGCTAGCCATGCCGACCACACCAAAAATCTCGGTCGTAGCTCCACCGACAACTGTGGCAATCACGTCGTCAGTCAATTCAATTTGGCCGTCTTTTGTATTGATTTTAACAGTCATATTACTTTACCTCAAATAGTTTTATCACTCCATTTTACCATACTTTCGCCATTCTGTAAAAAACAAGCTTGTGACAGCAGACGGAAGACTAGGTTTCTTTGGCAAAAAAAATAACCCAAAAGGGTCATTTCTTAAACGCGTTCTACTTTACCTGATTTAAGAGCACGAGCTGAAGCCCAAACTTTTTTAGGTTTACCGTCAATCAAAACAGTAACTTTTTGAAGGTTTGGTTTAACTGCGCGTTTAGTTTGGTTCATTGCGTGTGAACGGTTGTTACCTGATACAGTCTTACGACCAGTGAAATAACATACTTTAGCCATTGTATCTTCCTCCTCATTTGATCAAATATATCGGATGTGCTAGCACCACATACCATACTATTCTAACAGAAAAGAATGAAGTTGGCAAGGAATATTTTTATTTTTTTCTTTCGACAGTTCTCCAAGAATATTGAAGCCTGTCTATCAGACAGAATTGACATTTGACCAAGCTTGTTTCAAATCTTCTAAGGACAAGCCATTGAAAAAACGGATTTCCTTGTTCGCAATCAGAGATTGCTTCACAGAATAGGACTGTTTGAAACAGTAGATTAGATAAAACTCAAAAAACCAACCTTGCGGTTGGTTTAGATAGCATTACTTATATAACATTAAGCTTTGTTCGCTGAACCAAATACGTCGATTCGCTCTTCAACAGATGCTTGGATAGCTTTTACGCCGTCAGCCAAGAATTTACGTGGGTCAAAGAGTTTTTTCTTGTCGTATTCTGCTTCGTTTGCTTCATAAGCTGCTGCAAACTTACGAGTTGCGTTTGCAAATGCGATTTGACACTCAGTGTTAACGTTAACTTTAGCAACACCCAATTTGATTGCTTCTTGGATTTGTGCATCTGGAATACCAGAACCACCGTGCAATACGATTGGGAAACCTGGTACAGCCTCTGTCAATTTACGCAAGTGGTCAAGGTCAAGACCTTCCCAGTTTTCTGGGTATGGACCGTGGATGTTACCGATACCAGCTGCCAAGAAGTCAATACCAGTTGCAACCATTGCTACTGCATCTTCGATTGGAGCCAATTCACCAGTACCAACGATACCGTCTTCTTCACCACCGATAGTACCAACTTCAGCTTCAACTGAGATACCTTTAGCGTGTGCCAATTCTACAACTTCTTTTGCTTTTGAAAGGTTTTCTTCTACTGGAAGGTGTGAACCGTCAAACATGATAGAAGTGTAACCAACTTCGATACACTCAAGTGCATCTTCGTAGTGACCGTGGTCAAGGTGAATAGCAACTGGAACTGTGATGTTCATTGACTCGATCAAGTTTGCGATCAAGTTGCGAGCTACTTTGTAACCACCCATGTACTTAGCTGCACCCATAGAAGTTTGGATAAGAACCGGAGCTTGTTTTGCTTCTGCTGCACGCAAGATAGCTTGAGTCCACTCAAGGTTGTTTGTGTTAAATCCACCAACTGCATAACCGTTGTCACGCGCTGCTTGGACAAATTTTTCTGCTGAAACTAATGGCATTCTAAGAGCCTCCTAATATTTTTTGGGAGTCATCCCCCATACCCTCTTATTTTAACACGATTCTCAAAAAAATGCTAGCTGAAACTGTATCCGTATGAGAAAATTTTCACATAACTTTCAGGCACAAAAAAAAAAAAAAAGACTGGTTAAACCAGTCTGAAAGTCCTATGCGGAGAGAGGGACTTGAACCCTCACGACCTAAAGCGGTCACAGGATCCTTAATCCTGCGCGTCTGCCAATTCCGCCATCCCCGCTGAACACTAGATAAGTATATCACGGGGTAATACCCTTGTCAACACTTTTTTGAAAAAAAGTTCATATTTATTACTTTCCCCGCGTTGTAAAATGAAGTGCAACAAAAAAGACATGTTCGTCTGATATACTAGAATTCCCCAACTCAGTATAGAA
>NZ_JBIMJP010000019.1:0-32876 GCF_043674155.1 Streptococcus sp. A23
GTCCGTTGGTCAAGGGGTTAAGACACCGCCTTTTCACGGCGGTAACACGGGTTCGAATCCCGTACGGACTATATTTTTGAGAAGATCTGTTTGGTCTTCTCTTTTTTGATATTTATTGCCATCAAAATTCTTTTCTTATTGGGCAGTTACTGTTCAGCTTCATCTTATTTTCCTCTTTTATATTTTATGGGAATCAGTCTGCCATTGGAAATATATAAAGGAAAATAGAGTCTCTACTTGAGCAAAGAAACCGTTATGTGACAACATTTTGAAAAATGCATGTATCCAGATAATAGGTGCATGCATTTTTTATGTACGACGGGCATGTCGTACATCTGAGGTGAAAGTCCTCTGTGGACACCCGCTACCGGTGAACCCCAAAGCGACTCCCAAGCCTGACTATCGTGAGGTAGCGGGGAGAGGAAGGGATAGCGAAATCGTGGCTCTACGAACAGAAACGTGATAACAAGGCGTATATAGGGGATGAGGGGGCATATAACTCTAAAGTCCAAAAAGGTAGTCGTAACCTATAGACGTAAATCACGAGAGTAAACGAGGAAAGATGTACGACTTATCCCGTGAGGTCTCATGAGCGTCAAAGACGTAGTAACAACAAATCATGAGAAGTACCCTCGCCTATTGTTGTTATCAACTCATTCTTCGTTGAACAACAATGGCTGGGGCAGGCTCTCAGCCGAAGCTATAGTAGTGATGAAACTTCTGTAATAGAGGTGGAGCGAAGGGCTGAACAATTAACCGAAGTATACCTACTTCGCTTGTGTCTGTAAAACTAGCGGTCTGATAGAACTGGGTGCGGTCACGTATTGACTAGAGGAAAGTTCACCAATATAAGACGTCCCTCAGACACCGAAACAAGAAAGGAATACGCACATGTCACAGTTACTAGATAATATCCTATCTCGGTCCAATATGCTTGAAGCCTACAATCAAGTTAGAGCCAATAAAGGTTCAGCAGGAATTGACGGCGTAACTATTGACGAAATAGATGACTATCTCCGCAAACACTGGCGTTCAACTAAAGAACTCATAAAGCAGAGGTAGTACAAACCTCAGCCAGTTTTACGAGTTGAAATTCCCAAACCTAACGGCGGAGTCCGTCAGTTAGGTATCCCAACGGTCATGGATAGAATGATACAACAAGCTATTGTCCAAGTCATTAGTCCCATTTGTGAACCCTATTTCTCTGAGAGGAGTTACGGATTCAGACTCAATCGGTCATGCGAACAAGCTATTATCCAGTTATTAGAATACCTTAATGACGGTTATGAGTGGATAGTAGACATAGACCTGGAGAAGTTCTTTGATACCGTTCCTCAAGATAGACTGATGTCGCTTGTTCATAACATTATCCAAGATGGAGATACAGAATCTTTAATTCGTAAGTACCTTCATTCAGGTGTAGTCATCAACGGACAACGGTATAAAACACTAGTTGGAACTCCACAGGGAGGAAACCTATCACCGCTCCTGTCCAATATCATGCTTAATGAGCTAGATAAAGAGTTGGAAAATCGTGGACTTCGCTTCGTTCGCTACGCAGATGACTGCGTCATCATAGTTGGTAGTGAGGCGGCTGCTAAACGTGTTATGCATTCAATTAGTCGTTATATTGAAAAACGATTAGGTTTGAAAGTCAACATGACCAAGACCAAGATTGTGAGACCGAGCAAATTAAAGTACCTAGGATTTGGGTTCTGGAAATCATCTGAGGGCTGGAAAAGTCGTCCGCATCAGGATAGCGTACAGAGTTTCAAGAGAAAACTCAAGAAACTAACGGCCCGTAAGTGGAGTATTGACCTAGACAGCCGAATTGAGGGACTAAACTGGGTCATCCGAGGTTGGATAAACTACTTTTCTATGACGAACATGAAATCAGTCATGGAAAGCATTGATGAACGACTAAGAACTCGAATAAGAGTTATTATCTGGAAACAATGGAAGAAGAAATCTAGGCGATTAGGGGGACTTCTCAAATTAGGAGTACCGAAGTGGATAGCGGATAAAGTATCTGGCTGGGGAGACCATTATCAATTAGTGGCTCAGAGCTCTGTACTGAAACGTGCCATATCAAAACCAGTCCTCGCTAAACGTGGACTGGTTTCTTGCCTAGATTATTATCTAAAACGACATGTGTTAAAAGTTAGTTGAACCGCCGTGTGCCGAACGGCACGCACGGTGGTGTGAGAGGGACTAGAAATTAGTCCCTACTCGATTGTATGGTATACTCATTATCATAGCAAGTTAAACCGATTTTCGAAGTGTATAATTTGTTCTATTGCTGGGGACTAAAGGCATTTCGCTTGATGATATAGATAAGGTTATTACAGATCCCAAGTATTGTATTTAAATAGGACAGGAATTGATTTAATGCTATTGTAAAATGTCTGATTGTTAGGATGTGCGTCTTAAATCGCTTCAAAGGGCAGGTTAGACTGCGCGTTTGAATGCTCTTGTGCACCACCTCAGGTATATTGTTTTCACTGAGATTTAGTTACTATTATTTTATACTGACAAAAATGTCCTGTTTGTTTTTTTCAAAATTAGATAAACTAGGTCTATCAATTAAAGGAGGCATAGTTTTATGCAATTTGAAAAGATTTATTTTGAAGTTCAGGGAATTGTCCACCGCGCGCGTAAGGATTTCTACGTGAAGTTATGGGAACGTGAGGATTGGGACCAGGAGGGGATGTTGGTTCTGTACAAATTACTATGCAGTTTTCCAGAATTGGAGGAAGATAAGGATAAGCTCTGTAGTTACTTTAAGGTTCAGTTCCGAAATCGTGTTCGGGATGTTGTGCGCAGGCAAGAAAGCCATAAGCGGAAGTTTGACCGTATGCCCCATGAAGATATTCATGATTTGTCGCATCTAGTAAAGTCGCCGGGATTGTTAAATGACGATTTTATTGTTTTGCGAGATATGTTGCGGACTTATAGAAGTCAGCTGTCGACGGAACAGTTAGAAAAATACGAGAAGCTAATCACAGGTCAGAGTTTCCATGGGCGGAGGAATATGATACGTGAACTGCAAGACTACCTGCGAGATTTTAAGTAGAAGAAAGAATTGTTGGTACTACCTATAACGGCACTTTATTTATTGAATTTGTATTTTCTAAGCATATATTTTCAAAATTCTTATTATTTTCGGTATAATTGTTGGAACAGAGAAAGTAGAGTGTATAGTTATGTATCAAGTCATTAAAATGTATGGAGATTTTGAACCCTGGTGGTTTATTGAAGGTTGGGAAGAAGACATCACTGACAAGTTAGTTTTTAAAAATTATGAGGATGCTGTTCTTGCCTTTCAGAAAGAGTGGACAGATTTGGCTAGTCGCTTTCCTAAGAAAGAATCGAAGGGTGGGATGATGACAGCCTTTTGGGATGAAGCGGATCAGTATTGGTGCGAGGAATGTGATGAGTATTTGCAACGTTACCATTCTTTGCTATTGCTAGAAGCTAAGGAAGATTCCAAGAAGAAGGACCTTGTACCGAGAGTAAGGCCGTGCAAACTCAAGAAAGGGAATTGCGTAAATTATTAAGAGAGAAGGATTGATGGTTCAGTCCTTCTTATTTTTTTAAAAAAAATTTTTGCAAAAATCATCATTTTTCCGAACTAATAGGTGAGGAGGATTTATGATTCAAGAAAAAGCAAAACAAATGATAGAGGAGGCGGTAACCGGTCGAGTCAGTGACATTTATCTGGTTCCCAAAGGTGAGACCTATCAGCTCTATCATCGTATCATGGACGAACGGGAATTTGTCCGAGAGCTGGAGGAAACGGAAGTAGATGCTCTGATTGGGCATTTCAAGTTTCTAGCTGGTCTCAATGTCGGTGAGAAGCGCCGTAGTCAGCAGGGGTCCTGCGATTATGATTATGGCAAGGGCGAGATTTCTCTGCGCCTGTCGACGGTCGGGGATTATCGTGGCAAGGAAAGTTTGGTCATCCGTCTGCTCTATGATAATGACAAGGAGTTGAAATTCTGGTTTCAGGCAGTAGAGGAAATTGCCAAGGAAATCAAAGGTCGGGGGCTCTACCTTTTTTCGGGTCCAGTCGGCTCTGGCAAGACCACGCTTATGTACCATTTAGCCAGGATGAAATTCCCAGACAAGCAAATTCTGACCATCGAAGATCCGGTGGAAATCAAGCAGGACGATATGTTGCAACTTCAGCTCAATGAAACTATTGGCGCGACTTATGACAATCTCATCAAACTGTCCCTGCGCCATCGTCCTGACCTGCTCATCATCGGGGAAATCCGTGATGCAGAGACAGCTCGATCAGTTATTAGGGCTAGTTTGACCGGAGCGACAGTCTTTTCGACGGTGCATGCCAAGTCCATTTCGGGTGTCTATGCTCGGATGTTGGAATTGGGTGTTAGTCCAGAAGAGCTCAATAATGCCCTGCAAGGTATTGCCTACCAGCGCTTGATAGGGGGAGGAGGTGTTGTTGATTTTGCCAGAGAAGATTTCCAAAACCATTCCGCAGATAAGTGGAATGCACAGATTGATAGCCTTCTTGCAGCAGGACATATCAGTCCTCGGCAGGCGGAGGCCGAAAAAATTATCCTTGGAGCGTCAGCGTAAAGTCATCGAGCTTTTTAACAATCTCTTTGCCAGTGGCTTTCACTTGGGAGAGATTGTTGATTTTCTCAGGCGCAGTCAGCTCTTGGCAGACCAATATACGCAAATCCTATCAGACGGTCTGGTAGCGGGGAAGCCTTTTTCGAGCCTTTTAGCTGATTTGGCCTTTTCCGACACAGTTGTCACTCAGGTGTCATTGGCAGAAATTCATGGCAATACCAGTCTCAGTCTGCAACACATCGAGACCTATCTGAGCAACTTATCCAAAGTACGGAAAAAATTGATTGAGGTGGCGACCTATCCCGTTATTCTATTAGGATTTTTGGTGTTGATTATGCTGGGTCTGAAAAACTATCTCCTGCCACAGTTGGAGGAGGGCAATGCCGCGACCATGCTCATCAACCATTTACCGACCATCTTTCTCGGGTTGGTTTTAACCATCTTGCTCTGCACTTTAGCAGGCTACATCTGGTACCGCAGGACGGCTAAAATCACTGTCTTTAGTCGTCTATCCGCTCTGCCATTTTTCGGAAAACTCATCCAAACCTACCTGACCGCCTACTACGCGCGGGAGTGGGGTAGCCTCATCGGGCAAGGATTGGATATGCAGCAGGTGGTTCGGCTGATGCAGGAGCAGCAGTCCCAGCTCTTTGTCGAGATTGGGCGAGATATGGCGGAGGCTTTGGGCAATGGGCAGAGCTTTGACCAGCATATCCGTTCCTATCCATTTTTCAAGAGGGAACTGAGTTTGATTGTGGAGTACGGGCAAGTCAAGTCCAAGTTGGGTAGCGAGCTTGCCGTCTACGCCAATGAGTGTTGGGAGGAATTTTTCTCTCGCGTTAATCGTGCCATGCAGCTTATTCAACCGCTGGTCTTTCTCTTTGTCGCTCTCGTTGTTGTTCTTATCTACGCAGCCATGTTGCTGCCAATTTATCAAAATATGGAGATGTAAATGAAGAAATTACTAAAAATGAAGAAAAAAGGTTTCACTCTGGTGGAAATGTTAGTCGTCCTTGGAATTATTAGTGTGCTTTTACTCTTGTTTGTACCTAATTTGAGCAAGCAGAAAGAGGCGGTACGGAAAAAAGGAGATCAGGCAGTTGTCAAAGTAGTAGAGAGTCAGATGGAGCTCTATGAATTGGAACATGACAAGAAAGCAACAGTAGCCGATTTGCAATCTGCTGGCTACATTGACAAAAAACAGGCAGAAGAATATGAGAAAGCCAAAGCCTCTAATCCAGATAACCAATAAAGCCTTTACTCTGCTAGAAAGTCTGTTGGTTCTTTTTATCGTGAGCTTTCTTGCTCTGGCTTTGTCGGGTTCTGTCCAGTCGGCTTTTCGGTCGGTGCAGGAGACGGTTTTCTTCTGGGAGTTTGAGGAGCTTTATAAGGATAGCCAGCGTCTGGCGGTCAACAGCCAGCAGGAAATCCATTTGCAACTGACGGATAGCCAACTGTCCAACGGTCATCAGTCCGTGCAGGTGCCTGCTAGTATCGATGTACTGACTGAGCAGGCTATTGTTTTCGATAAAAAAGGTGGGAATTCCTCGCTTGCCAAGCTGTCCTTTGGGGCGAGGGGCAAGACGGTGTCGTATCAATTATATATAGGGAGTGGTCGTTATAAGAAATCGGAAAAATAAGGCCTATATCTTGCTGGAGGGGCTGGTGGCCTTGTCGGTTCTAGTCACTATTACCAGCCTCTTTCTTTCTGCCATGGAGGTCAGTCGCAGGCAACAGGCGGAGGGCTTGTATCAACAGGAGGTCCTCAATGTGGCCAAGATGGCGGTGCAGACGGGTCAGGATAATCTGTCGCTCAATGGTGTCAAGGTGACGGTCCAGCGGTCGGACAAGCTTTTGGCTGTCTATCATGAGGGAAGAGAGGTGGCGCGTGTTGAGAAAAACTAGGTGTGCTGCCTTTACTCTTCTGGAATGTCTGGTGGCCTTGGTCATCGTTTCAGGCAGTTTGCTGGTCTTTGAGGGCTTGTCAAAATTGGTGGTCCACGAAGTTCGCTACCAGGACCAGCGTGTTGAGAAGAACTGGTTACTCTTCTGTGACCAGCTGCGCAGTGAATGGGAGGTGGCCAGTTTAGACAGAGTTGATGCGGGTCGGATTTATATCAGGCAAGATGGTCAGGCCCTGGCCTTTGGCAAGTCACGGTCAGATGATTTTCGTAAGACCAATGACCGGGGGCAGGGCTACCAGCCCATGCTTTACGGTGTCAAGGCGGCTAGCTATAGTCAATCTGGTCAGATTGTTCGATTGGATGTGACGTTTGAAACTGGCGAGGAGAGGAGTTTCGTCTATGATTTTGAAGAAAAAGGTTAAGGCTGGTATCCTACTCTATGCCCTGCTCATGCTGGCAGTTTTCGCTCTCTTGCTGCAATTTTACCTCAATCAGCAAGTGTCTGAAGGTCAGTTGATTGGAGCCAGTCGAGAATCCACGCAAGCCTATCTCGTAGCCCAGATGACCAAGGACCAGGTGGTTGAGGAAGTGTCACGCTTGGCTAAGGAAGAAGCAGCAAAAGAGAGTCAAGAAAAATTCTTGGCGGAAAAGGCTGAGCAAGCTAGGAAGGAGCAGGAAGAAAAGAAAGGAGAGACATCGGAAGAAAGTGTGACTTCTCAAACGAAGGAGAGACCATCTGAAAGTGGGGAAGAATCGGTATCTGCAGAAGATATGGAAAGGTCAAATAATGAGACCGCGCAGACCAGTCAAAAAGAAGAGGTGAAGAAAGAAAGTAAGCCAAAATCAATTGAAACGTCTGGTCAGCTGTCCTTTGTCCAAGGGCAGGCTCAGTACCAGGTCAAGAAAGAAAAGCTGACCGTGACAATCCAGTTATCAAGCGGTCGGACCTATCAGTATCAATTTATGATGAAGGAGGAAAAAGAGAGGGTAGAGGAGTCATAAGAGGCTCCTCTTTTAGTGCAAATTTGCCCAAATTTTGATAAGATAGAACCATGAATTTTGAAAACATTGAGCAGGCCTACGGCCTGCTGTTAGAAAACGTACAGAACATCCAAAACCAGCTGGGCACCAATATTTACGATGCCATGATTGAGCAAAATGCGGCTTATATGGCTGGTCAGCATGAGTTGGAAACTGTTGTGACCAACAATCAGACTTTGAAGAGCTTAGAATTGACCAAGGAGGAATGGCGTAGAGCTTTTCAATTCCTACTGATTAAGGCCAACCAGACTGAGCCTATGCAGTACAATCATCAGTTTACACCAGACTCGATTGGCTTTATCCTGTCTTTCTTAGTAGAACAGTTGGTCAGCACACCAGAAATCACGGTCTTGGAAATCGGTTCGGGGACGGGGAATTTGGCGCAGACTATTCTCAATGCTAGCCCCAAAAAATTGGATTATCTGGGGATTGAAGTGGATGATCTCTTGATCGACTTGTCGGCCAGTATGGCAGATGTCATGCAGGCGGACATTTCCTTTGCTCAGGGGGATGCGGTACGTCCGCAGATTCTCAAGGAAAGCCAGGTCATCATCGCAGATTTGCCGATTGGTTATTATCCTGATGATCAGATTGCCAGTCGTTACCAGGTGGCCAGTTCGACCGAGCATACCTACGCTCATCATTTACTGATGGAGCAGTCGCTCAAGTATCTGGAAAAGGATGGATTTGCCATTCTTTTGGCTCCCAATGACCTTTTGACTAGTCCGCAAAGTGATTTATTGAAAAATTGGTTGCAGGACCAAGCCAATATTGTTTCTATGATTGCCCTGCCGCCAGAACTCTTTGGTAAGGCTGCTATGGCTAAGTCGATTTTTGTTCTACAGAAAAAGACGGCTCGTCAACTGATGCCTTTTGTTTATCCGCTCCAAAGTCTCAAAGACAAGGATGTTATCCAAGAATTTATGGTCAAATTCAAAAATTGGAAACAAGGGAATGCAATTTAGGTAAAAATCTGATATACTAAGTAGGAAAACGCTTTAAAGGGGGAAACTTATGTCAAAAACAATTGCGATTAACGCAGGTAGTTCAAGTCTTAAATGGCAACTGTACCAAATGCCAGAAGAAACGGTATTAGCGGCCGGAATTATCGAACGTATTGGTCTCAAGGACTCTATTTCAACAGTTAAGTATGATGGCAAGAAAGAGAGTGAAACTCTGGATATTGCTGACCATGTGCAGGCTGTTAAAATCCTTTTGGATGATTTGCTCAAACACAACATCATTGCTGACTTCTCAGAAATTACTGGGGTCGGTCACCGTGTAGTAGCTGGTGGTGAAATTTTCAAAGAATCAGCCCTCATTGATGACCAAGTGTTGACACAAATCGAGGAGCTGTCTAGCTTGGCGCCTTTGCATAATCCAGCTAATGCTGCCGGAATCCGTGCCTTCAAGGATATCTTGCCTGATATTACGAGTGTGGCAGTCTTTGATACAGCCTTCCATACGACTATGCCTGAGCATGCCTATATGTACCCAATTCCTCAGAAATACTACAAGGAAAACAAAGTTCGTAAATACGGTGCCCACGGAACGAGTCACTACTATGTAGCTCACGAAGCCGCTAAGGTTTTGGGACGTCCGATTGAGGAGTTGAAATTGATTACAGCTCACATCGGAAACGGGGTATCCATCACAGCCAACTACCATGGTGAATCTGTTGACACTTCTATGGGCTTCACACCGCTTGCTGGTCCTATGATGGGGACTCGTTCAGGTGATATTGACCCAGCGATTATTCCTTACTTGATTGAGAATGTCGATGAGTTGAAAGACGCGTCGGACGTTGTCAACGTACTCAACAAACAATCTGGTCTGCTTGGTCTATCCGGTATTTCTAGCGATATGCGTGATATCGAAAATGGTTTGCAGGAAAAACATCCAGGCGCAGTCCTTGCTTACAATGTCTTCATTGACCGTATCAAGAAGTTCATCGGTCAGTACATGGCTGTGCTAAATGGTGCAGATGCCATTGTCTTCACAGCAGGTATGGGTGAAAATGCTCCCCTCATGCGTAACGATGTTATCGCAGGCCTGTCTTGGTTTGGTATTGAACTAGACCCAGCGAAAAACGTTTTTGGCAACTATGGCGACATTACAACACCAGAATCAAAAGTTCGCGTCTTGGTTATCCCAACTGATGAAGAACTCGTTATCACACGTGAAGTAGAACGCTTGAAATAAGAAAAACTAACTGGTAGTCGGAGACTGCCAGTTTCTCTTATAGTTTATACCTTTAGAAAGGTATAGTTTTTAGCAAGTGGTCAAAGTATATAGTGTGTGATACAATAGACTAGCAAAGAAATTTGCACAGAGTAGATGGTTTGCGTTAAGTGTATGTGGATGGGATGTTGCCACATAACGAAGCTGATCTTTGCTTGTATCTGATGTCTCCTAGAGTAGGAACATTGGTCCTGGCTGAGAGTAGCGCGGTAAACCATTGCATCCGCTGTCGAATATACACGACAGCTCCATTTTGAAAAAGGAGCATTTTTTATGGAAAAGAAAATTCCAAAATTAACGGTGCAGCTGTTGGCTGCTATTGCTGTGACTCTTGCCTTGGTTATGATTGTGGAGAACTATTTCTCCATTCGTCTTTCGGAAACCTTGCAAGTCCAGTTTACCTTTATCCCAAATGCTATTTTGGGAGCTATTGCCGGTCCTGTTTGGGCAGCTATCTTTGTGGCGATTTCAGACCCAGTCTTTGTCTTGTTTAGTGGACAGACCATGTTATTCAGCTTTATCTTGATTGAGGCGGTATCGGCTTTTCTCTATGGTTGGTTCTTTTATCAAAAATCACTCGATACCAAGAACAAGGCTGATTGGCTCTATGTTGCAGGGGTTGTTGTCTTGATTCAGGTTGTGATTTCTTTCATCATGACACCGATTGCCCTCCATTTCCATTTTGGAACACCTTGGATTGTTCTGTATAGCAGTCGCTTGATTAAGGCAGTTTTTGAAATTCCATTACGCATTGTCGTGACCATGCTTGTCTTGCCAAGTTTACAAAAAATACCTGAATTGGCCAAGTTAATGGGCATTAAATAAAACAGTATCGAGCAACAGGTCATCCCCCTGTTGCTGCTTTTGTAGAGAGGGAATCATGAATTATCAAGAAACTCGCCGGTGGCTATCTAATCGCCCGGCTTCTGATTTGGAACACGGGATTGCACGTGTCAACTGGATTTTGGAACGCTTGGACAATCCCCAACTTCAAGTTCCGACTATTCACTTTGTTGGTACAAATGGCAAGGGCTCGACCCTCAACGCCTTACAGTCTATCTTGCAGTCTTCGGGCTACAGAGTTGGTCGCTTTACTTCACCGTCTATCATTGATTTTCGAGAGCAGATTGTCTTTGAGCAAGAGATGATTTCAGAGGAAGATTTTTCGAGGATTGTGACAGACTTGCAACCTTTGATTGAGGACTTGGACCAGACGGCTGGACTGGATGCTATATCGGAGTTTGAGATTGTAGTAGTGGCTATGTTTGTCTACTTTGCCCACTACCAGCGTCCTGATATTCTCTTGGTGGAGGCAGGCATGGGCGGTTTGCAGGATGCGACCAATGTCCTTGCCCCATTGGCAGTGGTTTGCCCGTCCATCGGTTTGGACCATCAGGCTTTTTTGGGAGAGACCTACGCTGCCATAGCCCGTCACAAGGTCGCCGTCTTGCGTGAGCGAGTTCCCCTCCTCTATGCGACCGATTTGCCAGAAGTGGAGGCAGTTTTCGAGGAGCAGGCTCGTCAGCTTCAGAGTCCGACCTATGCGGTGGGACGGGAGATTCTTTTGGAAAATAGCAGAGCAGACTTTGCGGTTTCAAGCCCCTTCGGTCGAGTTGAGGATTTGAGGCTACAGATGCAGGGGCGTCACCAGGAGGTCAACGCAGCCTTAGCAGTGACAACAGCTCAGCTTTTCAGCCCTGATTTTCCAAAGATTACCAATGAAACCATCAGCCAGGGCTTGTCCCAAGCCATCTGGCCAGGCCGTCAGGAACTGATACTCCCCAATCTGTTGATTGACGGTGCCCACAATAATGAAAGCATCGCTGTCTTGACAGATTTGCTAAGAGAACAATACTCAGATAAGAAAATCGCATTTCTCTTTGCGGCTATTAACACCAAACCAGTAGATCAGATGTTGGAAGCGCTCAGTCAATATGGTCCAGTCACGGTGACCAGCTTTGATGATGTTCGAGCGGTAGAACTGGCTGACTATCCAGCTGGCTATGCGCGTGCGGAGCGGTTTCAAGACTGGCTAGCGCAGGCGGATTTGGATAATCCTGACAAGATCTACGTCATCACAGGATCGCTTTATTTTATCGCCCAGGTTCGGAAGTACCTTGTGGAGCATTTTTTATCGAGCTAATACTCAGTAGAATTCAAAAATAGCGGACATCAGTTCGAGTTCTCAACTATAGCATTTATATATGTTAAGTTTTATTAAAACCTAATTAGCATGCCTATCTGCCTTTGGAAATTTCCCCAAATTTTCTATGGAAGTCCTCACTCTCTCAGAATTGCTAGATTGATTTTAACTGAGTATAACAGAAAAGACCTTGGCCGAAATGGCGGAGGTCTTTTAACGATAGATTTTATTGCTCTGTTGACGGTTCATAATTCCTGTCCAATTCTTCCATGGTCTGGTAGATGGCATCTGGAATCATGACGACCTGTGGTTCCAGGTCCTGCATGCCATAGCTTGGGTCAATGCATTCTGCCCAGTATTCCAAGTGTTTTTTATCAATTTCAGACTGGGAATCTTCTACGGTGATACCACCTTCAGCTTGGATAGAATACCAGTAGAGAAATTCTTGACCGTCCATGGTTTCGCGGAAGATGGTCTCGACGTACATTTTCTCGTCTTCAAGAGTAAGGAGGGTTTCTTTCATGTTGGCATTGAGGAACTGCATCCACTCGCCAACCTTGGCAGATTTCCCTTCTTTGACACGAAAGCGGGATAATTCTACATTTAGCTTCATATTTTTCTCCTAATAGTTCTTTATCAAATCGACGGTCGAGCGGTCCAATTTCTTCACGAGAGCTTGTAGGAAGGCTTGGGCCTCTAGGAAATCATCCATATTGTAGAGAGTTTGGTGAGAATGGATGTAGCGAGCGCAGACACCGATGGTTGTTGATGGAACGCCATGATTTTTCAAATGGGCTGCACCAGCATCTGTTCCACCTTTACCGCAGTAGTATTGATATTTAATACCAGCTTCCTCAGCAGTTGTGAGGAGGAAGTCTTTCATATTTTTTAACATGATGTGGCCTGGGTCATAGAAACGAAGTAGGGTACCATCCCCGATTTTTCCTTGGTCGCCGTAAATATCTCCAGCTGGCGAGCAATCAACAGCGAGGAAAATGTCTGGATTGAACTTGGTTGTAGAGGCATGAGCGCCACGTAGACCAACCTCTTCTTGCACATTGGCCCCAGCAATCAACTGATTTGGCAATGCTTGACCGGATAGGTTTTCCAGTAATTCAGTTACCATAAGGACGCCGAAGCGGTTATCCCAAGCCTTAGAAATAATATTTTTTCCGTTGGCTGATAGGATGGTCTCGTTTTTCGGAACCAAGACATCACCCGGGCGCACACCGTAAGACCAAGCCTCGTCGTAGTCAGCAAAACCAGCATCAAAAATAATATCGCCGATAGCTGGTAGACCCGGAGTATTTCCACCGCGAGAAAGGTGAGGTGGGACAGAGCCGGAAATGGCAGGGATTTTACGTCCGTCTTGCAAATGCAGGGTAAAGGCTTGACTGGATACGACCAGTGGGTTCCAACCGCCTAGTTCCACCACACGGAAGGTGCCGTCAGGCTTGATTTGGCTAATCATAAAGCCGACTTCATCCATGTGACCTGCAACCAAGATTCGCGGTGCTTGTTCAGCTGTTGTGTCCTTAATCCCAAAAATTCCACCCAAACCATCTGTTTCAATGCGGTCAACGTGAGGTGTGATTTTCTGGCGGATATGGTTGCGCACTTCACTCTCAAAACCAGGCAGGCTCTGCAATTCGGTCACTTCTTTAATCTTGTCAAAAAGGGTCATAACAAATTTCCTCCAATGATAACTTGCTACTATTTTACCATTTTTTATGATAAAATAGGGACCATGAATAAGAAAAAGGTAGCCGTGCTAGCCGGCTTAGTGGGGGCAGGTGTGCTCACCGCTAGCGCTCAATTTTACCGCAAGGTTCAGGAAGACCGTAAAAAGGCTCAGGCTCTCCAGCAGGTTCGGGCTTACTTCGCCGATTTGGGCAGCATTGCCACGGTCTATGTGGATGAAACCCAGTCCCAGTCCGACTATTTGGTAGGCGGGGTCATCATGGAAGATGGTCGCATTTTTCTATTTGAAAATACCAAAGGTGACATCACATTTGAGGAGGAAGCGAGATGATTTTTCCACAGAATTACGAGGAAGTGGCCGTGCTCGTCCAGTCTGGTCAGCGGACAGTTTTTCTCTTTATGACCAGCTGGTGTGGGGATTGCCACTATATCAAGCCGCATTTGCCAGCTATCGAGGCTGCTTTTCCCGACATGACCTTTGTCCAGTTAGATCGGGATGACTTCATGCCCCTGGCTCAAGAATGGAATATTTTCGGCATTCCTAGCTTGGTTGTCTTGGAAAATGGTCAGGAAATTGGACGCTTTGTCGATAAAAACCGTAAAACCAAGCAGCAAATCATTGACTTTTTAGAAGGATTACCAGTATGAAAAAAACAGTAAGTAAACTTGCTCTAGCAACCCTCGTGATTGGCCTGGTTGGAGCACCGATGGCAGCTGCCCATGCAGACATTCAGACAGATGTCATCAATGAAAAATGGGGCAAGCCAACCATGGTCTATGGCGGTGGTTTATCAGATGCTCAAGTGACGGAAGTCAATAGGCTACTCAATATCAAGAATATTGAAAATGTCAGCCGTCAAGTGGTGCAGGGTCAGGATATGGACCAATATTTAGGGACTTCTGGTGCAGATACAGCCTCGCTCTTTTCATCTGTTTTGGTGCAGAAGCAGGAGTCAGGCAAGGGAGTTGTCGTTGACATCAAGACACCGCAGAATATCACCCTCATTACCTCAACTCAGTATGCTAATGCGGCCATTACCGCGGGAGCGACAGATGTCTTGATTGACGTTGCAGCTCCCATTCAGGTGACAGGTGAGTCTGCCTTGACGGGTGTTTACAAGGCTTTGGAGGCCAATGGCGAAACGGTAGATCCTGAGCGGACAGTGGTTGCCCAGCAGGAATTGGAAACCGTTAATGAAGTGGCGACTGCCCACGCAGGTCAAGAAAATTTTGACAGCTCTGCCTTTGACAAGGCTATCGCAGAAATCAAGACTGGCTTGGCAGAATACAAGGATTCTCAAGGTCAAATTGCCTCTGAGGACCAAATCAACACCATTATCAATGATGTCTTGAAACAAAATGGTCTGGATACAGTGATTACGGCTGATGAGATTTCCAAGCTGGTCACTTTTGCCAAAGCTTATCAGGAAACCAGTGCCATTGATTCGGAAGAAGTCGCTGCCCAGCTCAAGCAATTCAAGAGCCAGGCCGAGCAACAAATTTCAGATGCCTACAAAAATCTCCAGGATTCAGGCATTCTAGAGAAGATTGGTTCCTTCTTTGAGGGTCTTTGGAAGGGGCTTATCGGATTATTTTCATAACATAGAAAAGGTTGATAAATGATTTTTACATATAATAAAGAATATGTCGGTGATGTACTCATGGTCATCGTGGCTGATGGCAAAGGACAAGATGTAACAGTTGAACGCAAGGGCAAGGTTGCGCGTGTCTATATCGAGGAGACGGGGCAGACGGTAGCTTGGAATATTTTTGAAGTGTCTAGTCTGATTGATTTGAGCGGAAATGGTCAGGTCTTCTTGACAGACGAGCAGATTGCAGCCTTGAATGCAGAATTGAGTCAAGAAGGTTTTGCGGAAAGTTTGGTCAATGACAAGGAACCACAATTTGTGGTCGGTCAGATTGTGGAATTGACACCGCACCCAGACAGCGACCACCTCAATATTTGTCAAGTCAACGTTGGCGACAAAACGGTGCAAATCGTAGCTGGCGCGCCAAACGCAGCCCAAGGCCTCAAAACCATTGTTGCCCTGCCAGGAGCTATGATGCCGAGCGGTAGCTTGATTTTCCCTGGTAAACTCCGTGGCGAGGATAGCTTTGGTATGATGTGTAGTCCGCGTGAATTGGGCCTGCCAAACGCACCACAAGTACGTGGTATTATCGAATTGGACGATAGCGCCGTCGCAGGCGAGGCCCTTGATTCCGCTAAACATTGGAAAAACTAAAAAAGAATTGGTCGCGTGCCAATTCTTTTTAGAACCTCCATTCACAAGAAAAGTATGTTTAGACAAGAGATAGTTTTTTGCCAATCAAGACCATTTTTTGATGGAATACTGACTGTATTTCGAGAAAAGCGAACGATAAGTGGCAGAAAACTAGCCTTGGCTAGAGATGCTGAGCTGTGAATGCAGGTTCTAGTATAGCCGTATTTGTTTTTCAATGGCTTGCTCAACTTCTGGTGCCAAAGCTTGGTGTGACTTGAGTTGGAAATAGATGCTGGATAGAAATCGTTGAATATTGAGCCAACGGAAATACTCAACCGGCTCTTGATTGGGGACATCTAATTGCTCCATCCATGTGACTAGGGTTGAAGCCGAAACCTTTTGATTGAGGATGAGATAAACAGGTATCTGGGCCAATCTCGTCTCTTCACCTGCTGAAAATGTGCTGTTTTGCTTGAGGCAGCAGTCTATAAGAGCTTGCCAAGCCTGCTCAAACTTGTCGGCTGGGAAGGATTGGTGGCAGGTAGCAGCGAGGAGAAAATCCGCTCCATGGGCACCAGCATGTATCCAGCCCAGATTTTCATCGTAACCACGCCAGTCATTTTCAAAAGTAAAAATGTTCAGGGCCTGTTCAAAGAGGATTTGGAGCTGGCTGTTAGTCAGGAAATTCTGATAGTGAGGACGGTCCTCATCTATGGCTATAATCAAAGCATAGAGCAGGCTGGCAAAACTGCGAGTTAGACTATCTTGTGAGAGAAGTTGCCTTTGCTGGCTCTGTTCAAAAAGTTGCTGAGCCTGGTCTTTGCTAATGATTTCATCCAGAAAAAGGTGGCAGAAACTGGCATAGACCAGCTGGTCACGAATGATAGGGTCAGGGTCGCCGATATGGTCTAAGAGCCAATTGATTTGCTCAGTGCTGTAATGTTCATTGCTTTCTAACTTTTTTTCTAAAATTTCTTTCATTTTTTGTATTTTTCCTTTCTTTTGCGAATAGATAGGTAGGAGGATAAAAAATGTACAATAAAGTTATTTTAATTGGTCGTTTGACGGCCCAGCCTGAGTTGACGCAGACGCCGTCGGGAAAAAATTTAACCCGCGTTACAGTTGCTGTCAATCGTCGCTTCAAGACAGAGTCTGGTGAGCGTGAAGCGGATTTCATCAATATCATTTTCTGGGGTAAATTGGCTGAAACCCTGGTGTCCTACGGTAGCAAGGGCAGCTTGATTTCCCTTGACGGAGAGCTCCGTACTCGTAAATATGAAAAAGATGGCAATAACCATTATGTGACTGAAGTCCTTGGAAACAGTTTCCAGTTGCTCGAAAGTCGTGCCCAACGTGCCATGCGTGAAAATAATGCTGGTGAAGACTTGGCTGACCTGGTTCTAGAAGAGGAGGATCTGCCCTTCTAACAGAAAGTGACAATTTTTTGACGTCTCAAATATTTTCCCTATAAATAATGAAATAATGTCTGGTAAATCGGTCCTAGGACTGATGATAGGATGTGAAAAGTCGTTTATACTAGTATCAATCCTAAATATTTTTCATATCTCCTTAGAATGCCGGTGTAAGCTGGCATTTTTTGCGTCTGAACAACTGAAGGTACTTATTTTTATCCAAAAATGTGAGAATCAGTCTCAGGACGGATGTGAATAGTGGCTAAGTCGTTTATACTAGTATCAATCCTAAATATTTTTCATAATCTCCTTAAAGAACGCTGGCGAAAGTTGGCGTTTTTTAGCGCCCTTTTTTACGGTCATTCCACCATTCGAGGAAGATAACCATGATTGATAGAACAATCACACCATAGAAGAAAAAGATAAACCAGTGGGGATGTAGAAAAAAGACAATCCAAATGGCCCAGAGTAGGTAGGCGAAAATGATTTTTCCCAGGAAGTTTAATTTCCGTTTCAAAAACCACTCTAAAAAACCTTCGTAGGTAGAATATCTGCTTTCCTGATAGTCTTTGTATAGATTTTTGAAGAATGTCATATAGACCTCCTTTCCTAAGAAGAGTATAGCATATTCTCATAAGTAAGACTAGTTGGTTTTTCGTCCGACTTGGGACGGATTTCAAAAAACTTTGTAAAATTTTCTTGACTATTTTTGACCAAGTGATACAATAAGAATTGTAAATTAGCACTCGCTATGTCAGAGTGCTAAAGATGAAGGAGGCATTTATATGTTGAAACCATTAGGCGATCGCATCGTTGTAAAAATCGAAGAAAAAGAACAGACAGTAGGGGGCTTTGTCCTTGCAGGAACTAGCCAAGCAGCGACCAAAGAGGCGCAGGTCTTGGCGGTTGGTCAAGGAATTCGCACCTTGAACGGAGAATTGATTGCACCGTCTGTTGCAGTCGGTGACAAAGTCTTGGTCGAGGCCCACGCTGGTCTGGAAGTCAAAGATGGTGAAGAAAAAGTGACTATTGTCCGTGAGGCGGATATTGTAGCAGTGGTTGAGTAAGATAGACCATGAAAGAACAGCTAAGTGAGATTCTTCAGAATTTTTTGCAAGCTAGCACGTCCGGAAACTGTATAACTGCCTAGGAACAAGGAAACCAGCAGCAAATTTGGTTTCAATTGACGTCAGACAATATGCTAAACTTAGCTCTTCCAATTAAGAAACCTTGGTTTCAATCCTTGGAAACAGTCTTGCCGCCCTTGTTAGATGGTATGACAATTTTGGATTATCGCTCCAAACGATATATTACTTTAGATGTAACAGAACAATCACTAGAGCAAATTTGTGATTATCTTGTGGTCTACTTTGAACACTTTTTTGGGGATAATCTGATATTTTTATGGAAATTTGAAGAAATATAGCACTTTATAATATTTAATTGATACAAAGGATGGAAATAAAATGGCAAAAGAAATTAAATTTGCAGCAGATGCGCGTGAGAGCATGGTACGCGGTGTCGATATTTTGGCAGACACTGTAAAAGTAACCTTGGGTCCTAAAGGCCGCAATGTAGTCTTGGAAAAAGCTTATGGCTCACCCTTGATTACCAATGATGGGGTAACCATTGCCAAAGAAATCGAGCTTGAAGATCATTTTGAAAACATGGGTGCCAAATTGGTATCGGAAGTCGCATCTAAGACCAACGATATTGCAGGTGACGGTACGACAACAGCGACTGTTTTGACCCAAGCTATTGTCCGTGAAGGCTTGAAAAACGTGACAGCGGGTGCCAACCCAATCGGTATCCGTCGAGGGATTGAAGCTGCGGTCGCGACAGCAGTGGATGCCTTGAAAGCGCAAGCTATTCCTGTTTCAAACAAGGCAGAAATTGCTCAGGTTGCGGCAGTTTCATCCCGTTCTGAAAAAGTCGGTGAGTATATTTCAGAGGCCATGGAGCGCGTGGGAACAGATGGTGTCATTACCATTGAAGAATCTCGCGGTATGGAAACAGAGTTGGATGTCGTAGAAGGTATGCAGTTCGACCGCGGTTACCTGTCTCAATACATGGTAACGGACAATGAAAAAATGGTGGCAGAACTGGAAAATCCATTTATCCTCTTGACGGATAAGAAGATTTCTCATATTCAAGAGATTTTGCCACTCTTGGAAAGCATTCTTCAAACCAATCGACCGCTCTTGATTGTGGCGGATGATGTGGATGGTGAGGCTCTGCCAACGCTTGTTCTTAATAAAATCCGCGGCACTTTCAACGTTGTAGCGGTTAAGGCCCCTGGATTTGGTGACCGTCGCAAGGCCATGTTGGAAGATATTGCTATCTTGACAGGCGGTACCGTGATTACAGAGGACTTGGGGCTGGACCTCAAAGATGCGACTATCGAGTCGCTTGGTCAAGCTGCCAAGGTCGTAGTTGATAAAGACGGCACAACTATTGTGGAAGGCGCTGGCAATCCTGAGACTATCAGCAATCGTGTGGCAGTTATCAAGTCACAAATCGAGTCAACAACTTCTGAATTTGACCGCGAAAAACTCCAAGAACGCTTGGCTAAATTGTCTGGCGGTGTGGCAGTAATTAAGGTCGGCGCGGCAACTGAGACTGAGTTGAAAGAAATGAAACTCCGTATCGAAGATGCCCTCAACGCAACCCGTGCTGCGGTCGAAGAAGGAATTGTAGCCGGTGGTGGTACAGCTCTTGTCAACGTGATTGACAGCGTGGCTAAGTTGGACTTGTCTGGTGACGATGAGACAGGTCGCAATATTGTTCTGCGTGCCTTGGAAGAACCAGTTCGTCAGATTGCTTACAATGCTGGTTACGAAGGCTCTGTTGTGATTGACAAGTTGAAACATTCTGAGCTTGGCACAGGTTTCAACGCTGCAACAGGTGAATGGGTCAATATGATGGAAGAAGGAATTATCGACCCTGTTAAGGTGACTCGTTCAGCTCTTCAAAATGCGGCATCTGTTGCAAGTCTCATCTTGACTACCGAGGCAGTTGTTGCCAACAAACCAGAACCAGCTGCTCCAGCTATGCCAACAGGTATGGATGGCATGGGTGGCATGGGCTACTAAAGAGAAACAAATAAAAACTTGGTCACCTGGCCAAGTTTTTTGATACAGAGAAAATCCTTATCTGCCCCAGACGAGGAAAGTAGAGATTCATGGACATTGCCATGTCTTAGTCACAATCCAAATAAAAATAGATGTCAGCCTTGCTTTCTTGAGTAGTTCCTTTGTAGACCCTGGTATCTAGACCACCAATTTCAAAACCGACCTTTTGGTAAAATTGACAGGCGATGAGATTGTTGTCTTGAGCGATGGTATAAATTCCCTGGTATCCTTTTGACTGAGCAATTTCCTTGGCCTTGTCTATCAGCATGCTAGCCAGTCCTTGTTGGCGATAGTCTGCATAAACCTTTAGGTCGTGGAGGTAGATATACTTGAATAGCGGTTTTTGTAGGATAGCCAAGCCGACACATTTGTTATCATCATAGGCGCCGATGAAGATATGACTATCCTGTATTTGTTCAAAATCGTAGTTTCCATCAGGAAAGGTCACCCATTCGGTTGACTCAAAAAGGACTGCTTGGCTGGACCAAGCCTGGTTCTGATAGGATGGGATAAGCCGACCAATCAGAGGGAAGGGTTGATTGGGGATGTTGATATCTTGCTGGTTCTTGTGGGTGATTTCTTTAATGCTAATCATGTTCGTCCTCATTTTATGTTGATTGACCTATTATAGCATGTCATCACTTTTGACGGAAAGAGCGTGCATCTTGTTGATTGGCTAAAATATACCCTAGAGAGTTTTTTCTGTTACAATAGGATCATATTTTTTTGTGGAGGTGTCGGATGAAGGTTGGTCTGGTTTTAGAGGGTGGCGGTATGCGTGGGCTCTACACGGCTGGTGTGCTAGATGCGTTTTTGGATGCAGGCATCAAGGTGGACGGGATTGTCAGTGTATCGGCTGGAGCGCTTTTTGGTGTCAATTTTCTATCCAAGCAACGTGGGAGAGCCCTCCGCTACAATAAGCGTTTTATCAAGGACAAGAACTATATGAGTTTGCGGTCTTGGTTGCTGACGGGTAATGTGGTCAACAAGGATTTTACCTACTACAAAGTGCCTATGGAGCTGGATAAATTTGACCAAGAGGCCTTTGCCAAGTCTGGCGTGCCTTTCTATGTGACAGTGACCAATGTCGAAACAGGTCTTCCTGAGTATTACAAAATTGACCATGTCTTTGAGCAGATGGAGCTCTTGCGAGCCAGCTCAGCTCTTCCAGTGGTCTCAAAAATTATCGAAGTTGATGGGAAAAAATATTTAGACGGTGGTCTTTCGGACTCCATCCCTGTGGACTTTGCTAGAAGCCTGGGGTTTGACAAATTGATTGTGATATTGACACAACCCATTGATTACCGCAAGAAGCCCTCTAGCGGGCGGGTCTACCGCTTGCTTTACAAGAAATATCCCAAGTTTGTGGCGGTGGCTTCAAAACGTTACCAGCAGTACAATGATACGGTTGAAAAGATTATCCAGTTGGAACATCAGAGTCAGGTTTTTGCAGTCCGCCCTCAAAAGCTGCTCGAAATAGGACGTTTGGAAAAAAATCCAGTCAAATTTGACGAGATTTATGGGCTTGGTCTGGCAGACGGGGAGAAAGCTGTGGCGGGATTGATGGGGTATTTGGGAAATGAAGAGTAATGAGCAGGAATCCCCCGTGATTTCTGCTTTTTTCTTTGCTTTATTCATGTTATAATAGTAAAGATAATTTTTTGACATGGAGAAATGACATGAGCTTCTACAATCACAAGGAAATCGAGCCCAAATGGCAGGAATTTTGGGCAAAAAATCATACTTTTAAGACGGGAACAGATGCGGACAAGCCAAACTTTTATGCCCTAGACATGTTCCCTTATCCGTCTGGTGCAGGTTTGCACGTTGGTCACCCCGAGGGCTATACTGCGACCGACATTCTCAGCCGTTACAAGCGTGCCCAAGGTTACAACGTTCTTCACCCAATGGGTTGGGATGCCTTTGGTCTGCCAGCTGAGCAATACGCTATGGATACAGGCAATGACCCAGCAGACTTTACAGCGGAAAATATTGCCAACTTCAAGCGTCAGATTAACGCCCTTGGCTTTTCTTACGACTGGGACCGCGAGGTCAATACGACTGATCCTAACTACTACAAGTGGACTCAGTGGATTTTCACTAAGTTGTATGAAAAAGGCCTCGCCTATGAGGCAGAAGTGCCTGTAAACTGGGTAGAAGAATTGGGAACAGCTATCGCCAACGAAGAAGTCCTTCCTGACGGAACGTCTGAACGTGGTGGCTACCCTGTTGTCCGCAAGCCAATGCGTCAATGGATGTTGAAAATCACTGCCTATGCAGAGCGTTTGCTTAATGACTTAGAAGAAGTTGATTGGCCAGAGTCAATCAAGGACATGCAACGCAACTGGATTGGTAAGTCAACGGGTGCCAATGTGACCTTCAAAATCAAGGGCACAGACAAGGACTTCACTGTCTTTACTACCCGTCCTGATACCCTTTTTGGTGCGACCTACGCAGTTCTTGCTCCTGAGCACGACTTGGTTGATAGCATTACATCGCCTGAGCAGGCAGAAGCGGTAGCAGAGTACAAACGCCAAGCCTCTCTCAAATCAGACCTAGCCCGTACAGATTTGGCAAAAGACAAGACAGGTGTCTGGACAGGTGCCTATGCCCTCAACCCTGTCAACGGTAAAGAAATTCCAATCTGGATTGCTGATTATGTCCTTGCAAGCTACGGAACAGGTGCTATTATGGCCGTTCCTGCCCACGACGAGCGTGACTGGGAATTTGCCAAACAATTTGGTTTGGACATCATTCCAGTTTTGGAAGGTGGCAATGTGGAAGAAGCGGCTTACACAGAAGATGGTGCCCACATTAACTCGGACTTCCTTGACGGTCTTAACAAGGAAGAAGCTATTGCCAAAATGGTAGCTTGGTTGGAAGAAAATGGTGTCGGTCAAGAGAAAATTTCTTACCGCCTCCGTGACTGGCTCTTCAGCCGTCAGCGTTATTGGGGCGAGCCAATTCCGATCATCCACTGGGAAGACGGAACTTCCACAGCTGTACCAGAAAATGAGTTACCTCTGGTATTGCCAAAAACCTCAGACATCAAGCCGTCAGGTACAGGCGAATCACCGCTTGCTAACCTGACAGACTGGTTGGAAGTGGTGCGTGAAGACGGTGTTAAAGGTCGCCGTGAGACCAACACCATGCCACAATGGGCGGGTTCTAGCTGGTACTACCTCCGCTACATTGACCCACACAATGACGAGAAATTGGCAGATGAGGAGCTTCTCAAAGCTTGGTTGCCAGTGGACATCTACATCGGTGGTGCCGAGCATGCGGTCCTTCACTTGCTTTATGCTCGTTTCTGGCATAAGTTCCTTTACGACCTTGGCGTTGTGCCAACCAAAGAGCCTTTCCAAAAACTCTTTAACCAAGGGATGATTTTGGGAACTAGCTATCGCGACAGCCGTGGAGCGCTTGTAGCGACAGATAAGGTTGAAAAACGTGATGGTTCCTTCTTCCACATCGAAACTGGTGAGGAGTTGGAGCAGGCACCTGCTAAGATGTCTAAGTCCCTTAAAAACGTGGTCAACCCAGACGATGTAGTCGAGCAGTTTGGTGCAGACACACTTCGTGTTTATGAGATGTTCATGGGCCCACTTGATGCATCAATCGCTTGGTCAGAAGAAGGCCTCGAAGGTAGCCGTAAGTTCCTTGACCGTGTTTATCGCCTCTTGACGACCAAGGAGCTTGTTGCGGAAAATAGCGGAGCGCTTGATAAAGTTTACAATGAAACTGTGAAGACGGTGACAGAGCATATTGAAGACTTGAAATTCAACACGGCTATCGCCCAGCTCATGATTTTTGTCAACGCAGCCAACAAGGAAGACAAGCTTTACGTCGAATACGCCAAAGGCTTTGTCCAATTGATCGCTCCATTTGCGCCACACTTGGCAGAAGAACTCTGGCAGGGTCTTGCAAATACAGGCCAGTCAATCAGCTATGTCGCATGGCCAACATATGACGAAAGCAAGCTGGTGGAAAGCGAAGTGGAAATCGTTGTCCAAATCAAGGGTAAAGTAAAAGCTCGCTTGACCGTAGCCAAAGACCTAGCACCAGCAGAACTCGAAAAAGTTGCCCTTGCAGATGAAAAAGTCCAAGCTGAAATCGCTGGTCAAACAGTGGTCAAGGTGATTAGTGTTCCGAATAAACTAGTTAATATTGTTGTGAAATAAACTCGCTTATTAGCCCTATTTCCGATTTACAACAGTCTATTCCTAGACTGTTGTATCCGAATAAATTAGTAAACGTCGTTGTGAAGTAAACTGACTTCCGTCAGTTCTTATTTCCCACCTCAGCAATCTCTCCCAAGGTTGTCTGAGCCAAATAAACAGTTAAGCAAAGCGACTGGTTTCTTTTCTAGCTTATCGACATATACAAAAAAACGACTTCCGTGCGAAAAACGGGAGTCGTTTTGCTGTTATTACAGTTTTTCATTGACATAGCGGACGAAGTAATTCCACCAAGAGACGGGCCAAATATCAGCCTTGACTTCTTTTTCGATGACCATTTCAAGGCTTGGTTGTTCTTGAATGTAACCCTTGCCGATCAAGTCGGAGTCATGGAGCCACAGTCTTCCGGCTGCTGTTCCTTTTTTAAGTGGTGCCTCAAGAGGGCCTTCGACTGATTTAAAAGAAGCGGTTGGCAATTCGACAGCCGAGCGTTTGATTGGAATTCTAAAGTCTCTTTGGGCAACAACTGGACTAGTGTCGACGCGCCCATTGAAAATCTCAATAGAGCTGTCATCAAAGGCTTGCCCCTGCCCTAGATAGGTAATAGATTGGAAATGCTGGGCAACATAGTTGAGCAAATTGGTCGTTGCGATATAGCGGTAATCGGGATCAATATCGCTGTGGTCGGCGTTGAGGATAACCGTCAGGACACGCATATTTTGCTGGTCAACAGTTGTCACCAGGGAGGCGCCAGCAGTAGCAGAGTATCCCGTTTTCAAACCATCTACACCTGCACGCTGATAGGGTTTACCTTCCAACATCCCATGCCCACCATAATAGGTATGCCCATCCATGGTTAAGCTTTGTTGGCTGGTGATGTCCAGTACCTGAGGATGATCCAAGACCAGACGACGGGCAATAAGGGCGATTGCCGCAGCAGAAAATTTATTTTCATCCTCTTTACCAGTGCCGGGATAGCGTTCATCCCCGAGGTAGGAATTATTCAAGCCAGTCGCATTGACAATCGTGGCATCACCAATACCCCAGGATTGGACTTTTTCTCTCATCAAATCCACAAAGGCTTTCTCACTACCTGCCACCTTCTCAGCCAGGGCCATTGTTGCGCTATTGGCAGAAACAATCAATGATGCCCGGAGCAGCTGTTCGACCGTGTATTCCCTACTTTCTAAAAGAACGTTACTGATTTCTGTATTGAGAGTCAGCTTATAGGGAAAATCAGATATGGCTACAGGGCTGTCCATTGTCAATTTTCCTTCTTCAATAGCTTCATAGACCAAGTAGGCCGTCAACAACTGACTGATAGAAGCAACGCTGGCTGGGCTATGGGCATTTTTTTCGTATAAAATTTTTCCTGTTTCGACTTCAATAGCGATGGCATGCTCAGCTGCCGCCTGGTAAACCTGCTCCTCGGCCAGACTGGTTTGGCCTCCTAGAATAATGGAAAGTAGAAAAACTATCAAGAATGAACTGTATTTTTTCATATAAAATTCCTTTTTAATCGATTATTTCCTATTATATCATATTGTAAAGGGGCTAGACACATGAAAAAAGGCTAGAAATTATTAGAAAATATAGAAAATTTGGTTTTTTACAAAATTTTCTGACAAAAACGCTTTCTTTAATAAAATTTTATGATATAATACTATTCATAGACATAAATCTATGTCCCAAAAAAAAGAAAACAGAGGTGTTTTATGAAAAAGACAACAAAACTCTTTGCCTTAGCAGGTATCACACTCTTATCTGCATCTGTTTTAGCAGCTTGTGGTGCTAAGTCGTCATCAAGTTCATCAGAACAAAACTTGTCATTCCCAGCAGATGTTTCTCAAGATGGAACAGCTGTTTCTGGTGCTCAATTAAATTATGCTTGGGTATCTCCTACAACTTCTTCAGGTCTTTTGATTGACGAGTTGACCGAAAATACAACTGATTCAACATTTGGTGGAATGGTTGATATTTCACTGTTTGGTTACGATGGAGATCGTAAATTAGATGACTCAGGTCTTGCTAAAGCTGAATTTGATGTAGAAGGTAAGAAAATCACAGTTAGCTTGACTGGTAAGGACTACAAGTGGTCAGATGGTGAGCCATTCACAATCAACGACTACATCTTTACTATCAAGTCAATGGCAAGCAAAGACTATACAGGTGTTCGTTTTGATGATAAATTCTTGAACATTGAAGGTATGCAAGAATTTGTTGACGGTAAAGCATCAGACATCTCAGGTATCAAGAAAATCGATGATTATACAGTTGAACTGACTGTAAAAGAAATGTCACCATCTATGATGTATGCCGGTGGTGATGTCCCAGCCTATATCCAACCAGAACACATCTATAAAGACATCCCGGTAGCAGATTGGGAAAAGAGCGAGTACTCACGTACTGCTAAACTTGTAGGTATGGGACCTTGGAAAATCAAGGAAATCGTAAACGGTGAGTCTATCACTTACGTACCAAACGAATACTTCTTCAAAGGTACAACGCCAAAAACAAGTTCATTGAAGATTGACATCGTATCACCAGATACAATCGTTTCTGAGATGAAAGCTGGTAACTACGATATCGCAGATATGCCTGTTGACCAGTTGGATTCATATAAAGATGCTTCTAACTTGAACATCGTTGGATCTTTGGATTCAGTTTACGAATATATTTCATTCAACCTTGGTAAATATGACGAAGCTGCTGGCAAGAACGTTATGGATGAGAATGCTAAGATGAATGATGTGAAACTTCGTCAAGCGATTGCCTATGCGATTGATACCAAAACTGCTGGTGAGTCATTGTACAATGGTCTATACCACCCAGCAAACTCAATGATTATTTCATTCTTTGGTGAACTTCATGATTCTGAATTGGCAGGCTATACATACGATCCAGAAAAAGCTAAGAAACTCTTGGATGAAGCTGGCTACAAGGATACAAACGGTGACGGCATTCGTGAAGGTAAAGACGGTAAAGAATTCAAAATCACTTTCGCAGCTCGTAAACGTACAGAAGCGAACGAAGCACTTGTACAACAATACATTGCTTGGTGGAAAGAAGTTGGCTTGAATGTTGAATTGTACACTGGCCGTACTGTTGAAGTAAATACTTTCTACGATGCACTTAAAGCAAACGACCCTGCAATTGATATGTATGCTGGTGGTTGGTCTACTGGTTACGATCCAAACCCAACAGGTACTTGGGGTCCTATCGCTGCCTTCAACATGTCACGTTTCGTATCTGAAGAAAATACGAAATTGTTGGATGCAATTAGTTCTACTGCTTCATTCGATGAGAAAACAAACCTTGAAAACTACAAGGCTTGGCAAAAGTATGCACACGAGCAAGCATTTGCGATTCCAACATTTGAATCTGAGTCTATTACAGCATTGAACAAGCGTGTGAAAAACTATGATTCTAACTATGGTTCAGCTTCAGGTAAAGGTATTGCTCTTGAAAATATCGAATTGACAGCTGATAAAGGTGTAGCGGCAGAATAGTCTTATAAAGAAGATAAAAGAAGATAATAGAATCTGAAAAAGCCAACTTGGTTGGCTTTTTTCAGATTGCTATTGGAATTTTCTGATAATTATGGTATAGTAGAACCAGTATACAAAAAATGATTGATGTCATTTTTAGTTTTTAGTAAACGCTATCAAATTCTATATAGACTTGATGGATTTATTAATAAAGATATAAAAGATCAGTTTTCATAGACTTAAGGATATTTGATTTGAAGGATGAAAGAAGTTGAATGAACTGATGAACAAAGGAGGAAAAAGCGTGGCTAATGAAAAACCGCTTTTAGACATTAAGGATTTGCACGTTGGATTCCGCATCGGTGATGATTATTTTGATGCAGTTGACGGTGTTGATATTACCTTACAAAAAAATGAAATCCTAGCGATTGTTGGGGAATCTGGTTGTGGTAAATCAACTTTAGCAACAACAATTATGGGGCTACATAATCCATTAAATACCAAAATTTCAGGTAGTATCCAGTACAATGATATGGAATTAATTGGGATGGACGAGGCCAAGTACAATACGGTACGTGGAAATGATATTGGTATGATTTTCCAAGATCCCTTGGCATCTTTAAATCCGTTGATGACCATTGGTGCACAGATTGATGAAGCGCTATTCTATCATACAGACTTGGATACCAATGCCCGTACGGAGCGTGTTTTGGAATTATTAGCTCAAGTAGGTATTCCAAATCCTAAGCGTACATTTAAGCAGTATCCACATGAGTTGTCAGGTGGTATGCGTCAGCGTATCATTATCGCCATGGCCCTATCTTGTAAACCTCCGATTATTATTGCCGATGAACCGACAACAGCCTTGGATGTAACTATTCAGGCACAGATTTTGGATTTGTTAAATGATATTCAAGCAGAAACTGGGTCAGGTATAATTTTGATCACTCACGACCTAGGAGTGGTGGCAGAAACAGCAGATCGTGTAGCTGTTATGTACGGTGGTCAGTTTGTAGAAGTTGCTCCTGTTGAGGAACTCTTTACCAATCCAAAACATCCATACACCCGTTCGCTTTTGAAATCAAATCCGCAATCAGAAAATGAAGGCGGTGAGTTACATGTAATTGACGGAATTGTACCGCCAATTACAAAGATGTTGCGTAAAGGTTGTCGATTTGCACCACGTATTCCGTGGATTGAAGCAGCAACACACGAAGAAAATCCGGTTATGCATGAAGTTGGACCTAACCATTTTGTACGTTGTACTTGCCATGAAACATTCTATTTTGAAGGGGAGGCCTAATAGTGGGATTTATTGAAGTAAAAGATTTAAAAGTCCATTATCCAATTCGTAGTGGCTTCTTTAACCGTGTTACTGATCATGTTTATGCTGTGGATGGTGTAAACATTGAAATCGAAGAAGGTAAGACATATGGTCTGGTTGGTGAGTCAGGATCGGGAAAATCAACGATTGGTAAAGCAATTATTGGTTTAGAGCGTGCCACTTCAGGACAAATTATTTATGAAGGACAAAATGTAACCAACAAATCACGTGGAAAAAAAGGCAACTTTAATCGTGATGTTCAGATGATTTTCCAAGATTCACTTTCAAGTTTCAATCCGAAAAAACGTATTTTGGACATCATTGCAGAACCAATTCGTAACTTTGACCGACTTTCACCAGATGAAGAAAAGAAAAAAGTTCTTCAGCTCTTGGATACAATTGGTCTCAATGAAGAAGCTTTAATTAAGTATCCTCATGAATTCTCAGGTGGTCAACGTCAACGGATTGGAGTAGCTCGTGCCTTGGCTAGTAACCCACGTTTGATTATTGCTGATGAGCCAGTTTCTGCCTTGGACTTGTCTGTTCAAGCTCAGGTCTTAAACTATATGAAACGTATCCAAGATGAATTTAAACTTAGCTATCTCTTTATTTCTCATGACCTTGGTGTGGTACAGCACATGTGTGATGAACTCTTCATTATGTACCGTGGTCGTTTTGTAGAAACAGGAAATAAACATGATATTTATAGTATTCCACAGCATATCTACACCAAACGTCTCTTGTCAGCGATTCCATCAATTGATCCGGTGAATCGTTTGAAAAATAAGGAAAAACGTTTGGCTGCAGAAAAGGAGTACCAAGAAAAACAAGGTCAGTACTATGATGAAAACGGTCGTGTATACGATTTAAAAGCTTTTTCAGCAACTCATCAAGTAGCCCTTCCAGAAGGAGGTAAGAACTAAGATGTGGAAAACAGTATTACGACGTTTACTCATGATGATTCCTCAGATTATCATTCTGAGTGTCATTGCATTCTTTGTTGCAAAAATGATGCCTGGTGATCCATTTACCGGTATGATTGACCCTAATATTGACCCTGCTATTATTGAACAAAAACGGATTGCAGCGGGATATTATGATCCAATTCCGGTTCAATATATTCGCTGGGTAGGAAATCTTTTGCAGGGTGATTTTGGACAAAGTTTCCTCTTTAAGCAACCAGTTATCGATGTGATTATGCAGCGTTTGAATAACACAATTTGGTTATCATTGCTTACCATGATTTTGACCTATGCCATTGCCCTTCCTTTAGGTATGATTGCGGGTCGTTATCAAAATTCACTTGCTGATAAAGTCATTGGTGTTTACAATTTCTTGACTTTCTCAACTCCAACTTTTGTATTTGCAATTTTGATGCTCTGGTTATTTGGTTTTAGTTTAGGTTGGTTTCCGACACGTGGTTCTATCGGTGGTGGGGTAGAAGGATTTGCAGCTATATTAAGTCGTCTCCATCATATGATTTTGCCGGCGATTACCATGGCCATCTTATCTACAACTGTAACTATTCAATACCTCCGTACCGGAATTATCGATGCGAAGAGTCAGGACTATGTTCGTACAGCTCGTGCCAAAGGTGTGCCTGAGCGTGTGGTATACAACCGTCATATCTTCCGTAACTCAATTTTACCTATTGCATCATTCTTGGGGTATGAATTGACTGGTTTGATTGGTGGGTCTATCTTTATTGAAAATATCTTTACCTATCCTGGTATCGGTCAATTGTTCTTTAACTCTATCTCAAGCCGTGATTACAGTGTCATTTTGGCCCTCTTGTTAATCTTTGGTATGGGAACTTTGTTGGGAACCTTGATTTCAGATATTATCATGAGTATTGTTGATCCACGTATTCGTGTGAAATAAAAGGAGGAGTAAGGTGAGTAAAGAAAATAAAAAACAAGTACAATCAGCTTCAACTCCTCCAGGTGGTTTTCGTGTTATTGCACGAGAATTTATGAAGGACAAGTTAGCTTTAGCTTCATTGATTATCTTGGTAACAGTTCTCTTGGCTGTTTTCATCGGTGCCTTGGTAATGGATCAAGAGCAAGTTATGAAAGTCAATCTTTTAGGACGTTACTTGGAGCCAGGAGTTGATGGCTATATTTTGGGAACGGATGAAGGTGGGAAAGACATTTTTGGTCAACTGATTATTGGTGCTCGTAACTCCATTATCATCGGTTTCACCATTACCATTATCACTAGTATCGTTGGTATTTCAGTTGGGTTAATCTCAGGTTATTATGGTGGTCGATTGGACGGTTTCTTGATGCGTATTGTCGATTTTATCATGATTTTGCCGGTAACAATGTTGATCATTGTATTTGTAACAGTTATTAAAAACTATACAATCTATCATTTCATTTTTATCATGAGTGCATTTTATTGGACAGCCAAAGCCCGTCTCTTCCGTACAAGAACTTTGTCAGAAGCGAGCTTGGATTATGTCAATGCGTCGAAAACACTTGGAACAAGCGACTTCATGATTATGTTCCGTGAGATTTTGCCAAACTTGAGTTCTTTGATTATTGTCAATTTGACCCTCAACTTTGCAGGAAATATTGGTATCGAAACATCATTGACTTATCTAGGCTTCGGTCTTCCGTCAACAGTTCCAAGTTTGGGTACATTGATTTCAAATGCCCGTAATGCAGACATCTTGGAAAACAAGACTTGGATTTGGTTGCCAGCAGCTATCTTTATCCTTATTATGATGCTTTGTATCAACTATGTCGGTCAAGCCTTCCAACGTGCAGCAGACGCTAAGCAACGTTTAGGTTAATTGTTTATTCTATAGAAGAGTTCTTTCGAGAGCTCTTTTTCTGTTATAATGGAAGTATGGAATATACATTAGAAGAAAAAGAACGCTTCATGCGGGCTGCATTGGAGGAAGCAGAAAAATCACTTGCCAAGCATGAGATACCGATTGGATGTGTAATTGTCAAAGATGGTAATATTATTGGTAGAGGTCACAATGCGCGTGAGGAACTGAACCAGGCAATCATGCATGCGGAAATCATGGCCATCCAAGAAGCTAATCACTTTGAAGGGAACTGGCGTTTGCTAGATACAACCCTTTTTGTAACCATTGAACCCTGTGTTATGTGTAGCGGGGCCATCGGACTAGCCCGAATCCCACAAGTTATCTACGGAGCCCCAAATCAAAAATTTGGTGCAGCAGGTAGCCTATACAATGTATTGCGAGATACACGTCTCAATCATCGAGTTGAAGTCGAGTCGGGAATCTTGGAAGATGACTGCGCAAAAATCATGCAGGACTTCTTCAGACAACGGCGCGCCAAGCAGTCAGGGTTGAAAGAAAAAGCAAGCCAAGGAACAGATTTATAGCCCGGCAGACAGTTAGAATAAGGCAATAGGTAATTTTTTCAAAAAAATTTTTAAAAAGCTATTGACAGTATTAGCTATAGATGATAGAATAATGAAGTTGTCTCGTGAGGGACTGTTGGCGAAGTAGAA